>JAEZVQ010000070.1 GCA_023420745.1 Actinomycetes bacterium | reverse complement strand
GGTATCGCCCGAACCGGTCACGCCCCACATGCCGAAGCGCTGGTCGACGACCTCGGGTGCTGCGGCACCGCGCTTGACCTCGGTCAGCGGCATCACGTCACCGGATTCTAAGGGCGTCGTCATGTCGGGGGTGGTGTCGCTCATGCGAGGAGTCCCTTCATGTCGTGGGTCGGGGTGGCGGCGAGTGCCGCGGCTTCGGCGCGACGAGCCACTTCAGCGCGGTGCGCACCCATCGGTTCTTTGCCGATTTGTTCGCGCAACACGAGGATGGCGTTGATCAGCGCTTCCGGACGCGGCGGGCAACCGGGCAGGTAGACGTCGACGGGAACGATGTGGTCGCAGCCCTGAATAATCGCGTAGTTGTTGAACATGCCACCTGAGGATGCGCACGCTCCCATGGAAATCACCCACTTGGGTTCTGCCATCGAGTCGTAGGTGCGTCGCACGATCGGCGCCATCTTGTGGGAGAGGCGACCGGACACGATCATCAAGTCGGCATGGCGTGGCGAGGCACGAAACACCTCGAGACCGAAACGTGCCATATCGAAACGCGGCGTACCGGCCGCCATCATTTCGATCGAGCAGCAGGCCAGACCCATCGTCATCGGCCACTGAGAGTGCTTGCGGGCGAGACCAAGAACCGCCTCAATCGAGGTCAGAGCGAAGCCTGCGGGGATACTTTCTTCCAAACCCATGTGACTATCTCTCCTTGTGTATCAGTCCCAGTCGAGACCGCCGCGACGCCACTCATAGATGAAGGGCACGGTGATCAGTGCGATAAAGGACAGCATGACGATGAGACCGAACAGACCGAGCTTGCCGAAGGACACCGCCCACGGGTAGAGGAACACGACCTCGATATCGAAAATGATGAAAGTCATCGCCACGAGGTAGTACTTGACGGGGAAACGCCCCAGATCCGCATCGGTGTGGATCGGGTCAATACCGCATTCGTAGTTACTCGTCTTAATGCGGTTCTTCTTTTTCGGTCCGAGGATCGCGGATGCGCCGAGACCGCCGAGTGCGACGGCAACGGCAACCGCCGCCATAATCAGCAGTGGCGTATATGGGTTCATCGGTGTCCCTCCCGCTCATCAGGTGCTGTGATAGTGGATGCTGCAATGCTGGATACTGCGACAGTGACGCTGCGGTCACGGGCAGTGCGAGAAGTCCTCATACTTTCGGCACCACCTTCGACAGTGTGGTGATGAGGTGGTCGTCGAAGTCGCCGCCGCTGCGCTCGTAGGAGTCCGACAGCAGTTTGTGAACGAGACGCATCAGCCGTGGGCGAGGGAGCCCGTACCGGGTGCACAGCTGCATGATTTTTGGGTTTTCGATCAGGCGCACAAAGATCCGCCCCATCGAGTAGTACCCACCCCAGTCGGCACGCAGTGCTTCGGTGTAGGTCTGCATTGCCGTGTCGAAGCCTCGTTCGCTGCGTCGCGCGAGTGCGGAGACGATCGATTCAGCTGCGTAGCGCCCGGCACGCATAGCCGGAGCGATTCCTTCGCCATCGAAGGGAGAAACCATGCCGCCGGCGTCGCCAACGAGGACGAGCCCGTCCGCATAGTGGGGTTTGCGATTAAAAGACATCGGCAGTGCCGCCGAGCGCAGCGGACCGACCTGGTTGTCCTCGCTCAGCCCCCATTCTTCGGGAAGATTAGCCACCCAGGTGCGGAAGATGTCGCGGTAGGGCAGCGTGGTCGCCTTGGCGGTTGAGGATACTGAGCCGAGCCCAACATTGACCAACCCGTCACCGAGGGGGAAGATCCAGCCGTATCCGGGCAGGAGGTCGGACTCACCGCGCTTTCCTGACCACAGCTCGAGGTGGGAATCCATCCACTCACTGTCGGCTTTCGGGGATCGGAAATAGGCACGTGCGGCGACGCCGAGGGGCCGGCGCGGATGCTTCTCAATGCCGAGCGAAGTGGCGATGCGTGCCGAAACACCGGAGGCTTCAACGACCACTCGTGCGCTGATCGAGCGTTCTTCCCGCTGTGCTGCGCCACGTCCTCGACCGCGCACCACAGTGACGCCGTTGACGCGACCGGACAGTGTCTGTGTCGCGGCGATCACGGTGGTGCCTTCGAGCAGGCGAGCCCCCGCGTCGACGCTGCGCTGGATCAGGGCGTGATCGAGGTCGAGTCGGCGGCGTGCCATCCCGTAGTCGGGGCTGGACTTCTGTTCAATCCACGGCAGATAGATCGAGTGCCCGCCACCGATGACGTTGAGTCCTTTGTTACGCGCCCACCCGGTGGTGTCGACACCCATGAGGTTGATTTCGGCGACAGCGGCTGGGGTCAAACCGTCACCGCAGACCTTGTCGCGCGGGAATGTTGCTTTGTCAATGACGAGGACGTCGACTCCGGCACGCGCCAGATAGTAGGCGGTCGAGGCTCCCGCAGGTCCCGCTCCAACGACAACGACGTCGGCATGGCTGGGGATTTCTGGCTGAGCGGCAGTCTCGGCATGGCGAGACGTCTGCTGCGAGGTGGTGGCGGTGGCGTCGTCGGGTGTGTTCGCCACGATGGTCCTCCCGTCTCGCATGATCGTCACGTCGCCGCCCGGCTCGTGGTGTCCGGGTCACCGCCGTCCCAGCTCCCTGTGGAGCCGAATCGTTTGTATGCACAATGACGCGCGCTCCGCCCTCAATATCCTCGGACAGCACGCACGTACTGTGCCACTCTACCGGCATGTTGGAAATCAGGCGCAACATGATGCCGATTGCCGCGGCATGACCGCGCCGAACGCGGACACTGCAACAGTTGAACACCGATCACCACAGTGCGACTTTAGTCCTATTTCGTGACGTTCACGTTGCGAATTTGCCGATTTGACGCGCATTTGGCGCGTTCGTTGACTCAGCGTGACGCACGTGCGCGGTGGATTGCGACGACACCCGCGGCGAGGTTGCGGTACTCGACCTCGCTCCATCCCGCCCCCGCGAGCATTGTTGCCAGCGTGCGCTGATCAGGCCAGGCGAGGATCGATTCGGTGAGGTAGTCGTAGGCTGCCGCGTCCGATGAGATGAGGCGTGCCATCGGCTCCATCACGTGGGTGAGGTAGCCGCGGTAGAGACTGCGCACCGGGGCGAGCACCGGGGTGGAGAACTCGGTAATGACGACGCGCCCACCGGGAGCAACCACCCGGCGCATTTCTCGCAGCGCCGCCGCCGTGTCGGACACGTTTCGCAAGCCGAACGAAATTGTCACCGCGTCGAATGAGCCATCCTCGAACGGCAAATCGGTGGCATTGCCGTGAACGAAGGTGAGTTCCGGGTGGCGTTGGCGACCGACCTCGATCATCCCCTGGGAAATATCGCAAGCCACAACATCGGCGCCACTGCGGGCAATATGCGCTGTCGAGGTGCCGGTTCCTGCGGCAAGGTCGAGGATGCGCTCCCCTGGCTTCGGGGCGAGAGCGAGGAATGTGGCGCGGCGCCACAGTCGCACAATGGAAAAGGTCAGCGCCTCATTCGCCACGTCGTAGCGCGGAGCAACCAGATCAAACATATGCGCGACGTCGGCGGGATCTTTCTCCAATGTCGCGCGATCCGAGCTCGCCGTGTGCGAGTGCGCGGGATCCGACACCTCGCGTTGACGGTCGTCATCATCGGGGTATTCCATACCCCTATCGTTTCACGCCGTGCCACAGAGGGAAAATGCGGGGCTCGGTCGAGCGACTACACTATCGACTCGTGCCTCTACCCGTATCTTCCGCTGATTTTTCACTCGCGATCCGCTGTCTCCCGATGCCATCCTCGCCATCGTCATGGCAGGACTGTGTTGCCCACCTCGGCGACGACGATCTCGTCAGCCTGTGGTCAGGACCGGCACTGGGTGAACACGATCAGCCGACGATCATCGGCGTTGGAGTGGCCGCCGCGTGGATCTGTCGCGATTCCCACCGTGGCGAGGTCGAAACACTGGTGGCGCCAAGTCGCCTCGCGATACTCGCCTCGCTCCTCGACGATCCCGGGGATGCTCGCGACAACTCTTCGGTCAGTGGCGGTCATGCTTTTGACGCCTTGACCGCGGCGTGGATGGAACAGGTCGAGCGCTGCGTGATGGACGAAGCGACGCGTCGCACCACCGAGGAGATTCGCCTCAACTACGGGATCAACGTGCCAACGGCACTGTGTTCTCTGGGATTTTCTCCGTCAACACCTTCAATCCTCATCCTTCCTCGCCGCACCTGGATCGGCATCGGTCAACGGTGGTGGCACGTCGACGTGTCCTACACCTCCCCCACTGACACTGAGTTCAACGGCGCTGTGGTCAGCGGAGAAACGGTGAATAACGGTGAGGCGAGCAGCCGCGAGGAACGACAAAATCCAGGGGTTGACGATCACCACCGTGCGATAACTGATCGCGCGCCCACCGACCCCGTGGCGTGGAGCACAGCGGTGGCGCACGTCGTTGATGAGCTGCGCTCGGGTGCGGCACAAAAGGTCGTGATGGCTCGCGACGCGCTCATTGCGACCGCAACCCCCGTTTCGGTCGGTGACCTGGCCGCGGCACTGCACGACCTCTACCCCACCTGTTGGACGTTTGCCGTCGCCAATCTCGTTGGCGCCTCTCCTGAAATGCTTGCCAGCGTGCGCCGGGGCGAGATCCGTTCACGCGTTCTCGCCGGCACCTGTGCCCCCGGTGACGGGGCGGCACTGTGGGAATCGGCAAAGGATCGCGAGGAACATCGTCTGGCGGCACTGTCGGTCACCTCGTCACTGCAGCCGATTGTCGCCGGTCTCGACGCCCCCGAACAGCCGAGCCTGCTGCGCCTGCCCAATGTCGTTCACCTGTGCACTGATATTCGCGCCACACTTGATTCCGCTCCGGCGACCGACGAATCTCACGCGCACTCGTCGTCGGGGTTGGCGCGTGTGGTCGAGGCACTGCACCCCACGGCCGCCGTGTGCGGCGTGCCGACCGAAGTGGCGTATTCAATGGTGCGTGACCACGAGCTGATGGATCGCGGTCGCTATGCCGGTCCCGTCGGCTGGGTTGATCGCAGCGGCGAGGGAGCGTGCGCCATTGCGCTACGCTGCGGCGAGGTGGCGAGCGACGGTCGTTCGGTGCGAATTTTCGCCGGAGGCGGCATCATGCCTGATTCGGTACCAGAACGCGAAGTGGCTGAAACCGAGGCGAAAATGCGCCCGATGCGCGAAGCAATTGCACGTGCCGGCACACCGCAACCGCAGCATGCCGGCACGCACTCGCGTCTCAGCGAGTGATGAGGAGGCTCGTCACCTCACTTATCGCTGACCCGAGTCATTATCGACGCGCGCTTGAAGTGTCACCGGGATTTCGGCGATCTTCCCGTCACGCACGACTTTCACACTCACCTGGTCGCCGGAATTGTAGCGTCGGACAAATCCGGTGAGGGATTTCGCCGACAGCACATCATTGTCGTTGATAGCGATGACGATGTCGCCCTTCTGAATTCCGGCTTGTGCCGCCGGACCACCGTCGCTAACCGACGCCACCTGCGCCCCGAGGCGCGAGGTTCCATCAACCGTTGCTACGGCATTTTGCACCGTCACCCCCATGAACGCGTGTTCGGCTTCACCCTTCTCAATAATCTGCTTGGCAACGTTGGTGACGAGGTCGACGGGGATGGCGAAGCCTAGACCAATTGAGCCGGCACTTCCGGAGCTCGATGCCATCGACGCAATCGAGGAGTTGATGCCGATGACCTCGCCGGCCGCATTGAACAGCGGACCGCCGGAGTTCCCCGGGTTAATCGAGGCGTCCACCTGGATCGCATTGGTGATGACGAGCTCTGGTTGTTCGCGGCTGGGAATCCCCCACTGATCCTGCTCGGTCGGGGTCGATGACTCGACAGCAACGGGTCGGTTGAGCGCGGAGACGATGCCGGTGGTCACGGTGTCGGCGTAGCCGAGCGGCGAACCGATCGCCATGACCGGCTGACCGACAGCGAGTTGATCGGAGTTGCCGAGGTTGGCGGCGACGAGATCCTTCGGCGGATCGACGAGGCGGATGACGGCGAGGTCGGTGGTCGGGTCGGTGCCAACTACCGTCGCGTGGTACAGGCGCCCGTCGTAGAGGCTGACGGTAATCGCGTCGTCGCTCTGCGCGGCGGCGACCACGTGGTGGTTGGTGACAATGTCGCCCTGGGTATTCCAAATCACACCGGACCCAGTGTCCCCTGACCGCCCGGAAACGACCTGAATCTGCACTGTCACCGGACGCACGGCCTTCGACACCGCCTGCCAGTCGGGCGAATCAACAGTGGAGTTGACCAGCGGCGCTTTGTCCCCGCTCTGACTATCTGACCCGGTTGACGACTTGTCTCCGGAAATCAGGCTCGAGGTCGACGCCTGGCGCTCGCCCCACACCATGTAGGCACCGTAGCCCAGCCCCACCGTCGCCATGGCGGTGACGAGGGCGACGACGATCAGCGAGATGATCAGCGTCGGTAGGGTGACGGAACGCGATCGCGGTACTGCTTGCCCCTGATGCGGCTCTGTCGCAGTGGCAGCGTTCGCGAGCGATCCCGCGTGAGCCGAGCCCGGCGGCATTCCCTGATGTGAACCGGGTTGAGCTCCGAGGTGCGATCCGGACTGGATTCCGTTGGTCGCACCGGGGCGGACACCGGTGTGGAATGCCGACTGTGCCATGGCGTGAGGTGGCATGTTCGTTGTCGCATGAGGCGCTACTTGCGGTTGAGACGGGTATCCGCCCGCCGTCACATAGCCCGGCATTGCCGGCTGCCCCGGGTTCGCCACCGGTGTGGTTGGTCGAAGCGGGGGCAGCGGCTCGTCATCCTCCGCGCGATTGAGCGCGGGAATCGACGCGCCGGGTGCTGCTGGGCTTGGTACCGACACGGTCGGTGCCGGAATGGGAGGCGGCGTCGGCGCTGCTGGAGCTGGCGCTTGCGTGGCTGGCGCTTCTTTGCTTGGTGTGGCAGGGGTGGGTGTTAGTGGGGTTGATGGGGTCTCCGGCACGGAGTCGCCCTGCGTCGATGCGTCATGTTCTGTCGTCATCGTGATGCCTTCCTCATGTCCGCCCGACGCCATCCGTGCTCGGTTGGACAAGCACCTCAACTGGCGTGGGACGTGGTCAACAATCGGCGGTGAGTATTCACCAGAAATCTCATCGTTATCTTTTCGTTACATTAGCACTCACCGAGAACGACGTCGCGCAATCCTTGGCGAATCGCGCGGTGATCACACAACACTCGCGTAATTTCGTCAGTTTCCCACGCACACGCCAGCCGACTGTGCAACGCGTCACACCCATGTGGATCTCGCATCATGAACTCGGAGTAGCCCCAGTGGAAACCGCCAGCCAGGCTCTCAATATCGAGGTCGTGCCCGACGGCAAACAGTCGTTCAAATAGTTCCGGACTTGCCGCGTGCCCGTGTTCGAGCGAGGCGAAGATTCGCCCACCTGCGTCGTCGAGGATGACGAGGTGAACCGGTGGCTCTTCCATCCCGGTCGCGACGCTTTCTCGCCCGATCATCAGTGAGCCAACATCGTGGGCGAAGGTGACATCGCCGAGGAGAACGCGCACGGGGCGCTGTCTCGACCGGGCGATACCGCGAGCGAAGGCGATGGTGCCGTCAATCCCCGCTTGCCCACGATTGGACCACACGCGATCCTCACCGCGCGCCCTTTCTCCTCGCTGCCATCGCGCGACCTTCGGCTGCCGCGACACGCCACCCGACTGTGTCGTATCGCCGGCGACGAGGTCGACGTAGCGAATGGCATTCGATGCTCCGAGCACGAGATCGTGTCCCCCTCCGAGGAACGCCTCCCATACCTGGGAGGCGACCACCACGCCGTGAGGCACGTCGCCGCGCGCCACCCGGTCACTCAGGATCGCGATGCACTGCCGTGCTCGACGCAACCACTCACCAGCCCAAGTGCGAATCGCGTCTCCGGTCGTGAAACCTGTCCAGTCGATGGCGCCGACAATCACGTTCGCGCGAGCAGCAACGTCGGGATAGTCGTCACGTTCGGAGACGACGACTACACGCACGTCTTCGCGCGCCAAGAGCGTGCTGACCGGGCGTGACAGCGTCGGGGTGGCATATACGATCACCTGTTCCACCTCGTCGACAGCACCGGTCAGCATCTGCTGTTGTGCCGGCGCCCAGTTCGCTAGCCGATGCAGCCCCGAGGATGGTTCCGCACACACCGGAAGCCCGGTTTTGCCCAACTGTTCGAGCTGCGCCTCACCAACGATCACGTCGGTGCGGTCACCGGCGACAATCAGCGTGCGTCGTTGAGGATCAACGACATGCGACCACGGTGTTGGTCGACCACTTTCCTCTCGGCGATCCTCGACGCAGATCCGCACGGCTCCCGGCTCAGACATCATCTGAGAAACAGGCCGAGATTCAGACGCAGAATCGCTGTACGGAACCAGCGGATCGCGAAACGCGACATTGATATGTGCCGGTTGTCGATGACGGTGAGCATTGACGACCGTGCGGCGGATCAAATCCCCACTTCGCCGACACGCGTCCGACGCATCCCCGGCCGGCACATCGAGGAGATGCCGAACGT
>JAEZVQ010000013.1 GCA_023420745.1 Actinomycetes bacterium | reverse complement strand
ATCCACGCCCAAGCCGGCGGTCCTGGTGCGACATTGACGCTGCACACCTCGAGCTTCGATGGACTGAGCCCCACGGGGATGAACTCGACGAGTACGAGCGTGGTACCGAGTGAACACCTGATCATCCCCGGTTTTGATCCGACGGTGACGTCGCCGGTGTTGCGCTTACTGGCTCCCGGCGCGGATACGGCGACCGTCACGGTCAGTGCTATTGGACCGGAAGGCACGGTGCCGGTGGCCGGAGCACAAGACGTGACCATTGATGCCGGTGCGATATTCGAGCTCAATCTCGACGGAATTGATGCGAATACGACCGCTATCGCGATCGACTCTGACGAGCCGGTGACGGGTGCAATCATCGGCTCGATTCCGGGGAAGAATTCGACCTCGGAAGGAATCACCACCGCACACAGCGACACGGTGATGTGGCTTCCCGCGGGGGAGGGAACCCAGTTTTCCACCCTGCTTCCCATCACCGCGTCGAAAGCGATGGTGACTGTTGCCAACCCCGGTGACACCGCGGCGACCGTCATGGTCGGTGGCGACGAGTTGACGTTAGCCGCACACACCGCGGTATCCGTCGACGTCACGAGTGGAACCGGTGACCTGATTTCGGATCACCCGGTGATGGCGGCGTTGACGATCACCATGGTCGGAACATATGGCGACCTTCGCGCCTCGACACCGTTGCGCGACCTGACCAGCCTCAGTCCGAGCACCTCGATAGCGTTCGATCGCTGATCGGGCGTGACCTGACCAGGAAGGCGATTGGGGGTTAGTCGATTGGGTGCCCGTGGAGGTCGTCTCGCGACATTCCGGTCAGCTCGGAGTATCCCTCGACGAGAAGTGTGCGGATCAGCGCGTGAAGCGGAGCGCCGACGTCGCGGATGGTGGCGCGACCCACCCGTGCGTGGATGGGGAGACGATAGAACACGAGTTGAGGTTTGAGCCCCGCCATCCGATCCGCCGGGAATGCGCGACACAGTGACGCGGTCGACGATTCCCACGGTGCCGGGTCGCTGCGCGGAGCATCGCGCACGACGAGGTCGATATCGTCAACCTCGGGGCATCGGCTACGAATCTCGTCACGATGCCACATGACAATCGCGTCAAATGATTCCGCCCACGTGGCGCGCAGAGGGATGAACGGGGCGAACATCGGACCGCGAGAACCGCGACCGTGACGGCGACGGCGAGACGAGAGTGAAGGCACGAACCGATCCTATCGCGCACGATACCTGTGCTACGTTGAACAAGGAATACACCAGTGAATAAGGAGCAACACATGCTGTCTCGTATCAAGCGGGGGTGGGCTTTACTCGCTGTATGCGTCATGGCGCTGAGTGCCTGTGGGGCTGAGGCGCCCGTTGAAACGTCGTTGCCTACAGAACGTGTAGCGGAACCGACGGAAACTACCGAGCCGAACCTGCTCACACCCTCTGAAGTCGAGGAGATTCACCGCCAAACTGTCGATTTGCTTGGCGAAGATTGTGTTCCTGGACAAAACGTTATCTGTGGGACTGACATTCCTGTCGATCAATGGGATCTGTCCCGGTCACCGTATTTCCAGGGAAAAGCGAAAGAATCAGTTTTTGACGATCTCGACGACAACGGTATTGCTGTCACGCTCATCCACGGGGAGAGTGTTTACCACCCCGTCGGTACTGCATGGACAATTCTTCCTGCCCTCGATTCATATGTCGCCTCGAATGAGCAGCGATTCCTCGACGTTGCCCTCGCGAATTACGACTATCTTCGCAATGCGGCGGTTGAGCACGATGGTGGTTTGTGGTTTGAATACCAGTTTGAGCACCGCCCAGGAGATTTGACGATCGCCCATCCGTGGGTTTCGGGAATGGCGCAGGGAATGTTGCTATCGTGTGCGTCTAATCTCTATCTCATCACCGGTGAATCTCGTTTCCTTGACGATGCGAAGAAGATTTACGCGACATACTATGCACCTCGTCAGTTTGAAGACAACGGACAACACTGGTTCACCGCAAAACTGACAGACTCGGACTTTGCCGAGTCAGTCACGCGGTCGCACTATCAGCCCAAAGGTGAAGGAGCTTACCTGTTCTTCGAGGAGTATCCAACCACGAATCCTGCAGAGATTAGCCACGTCGTCAACGGTGACATTTACTCAATGTGGGGAGTGTTCGACTTCTACCGGGTGACCCGCAATCCCGACGTTGCTGCGATGTTTGCCCACGCCAGTGAGAGCCTGTTACAAACACTCGATGCGTTCCGAGTTCCTGGAGAAGCCTCATGGTATGCGATGACTGACGTCGGTAAGAACGTGTTTACGCAAAACAAGAACTATCACGTGGGTGTCACCTATCAGTTCACTGTGTTAGCTCGGCTGACCGGTGATCACCGCTATACCGATGCCGCTGATCTGTTGCGGGAGGACTACACAAACTGAGGCGAGTAGCGGCGTCAACGGATCTATTGGGGCGCGAGGTGCGTCGGCGTGAATCGTCGGAGCCCCTCGCGTCCCCGTATCATCGGTGCATGAGCACTTTGAGAATGTGTTCGCGCCTGTCGTGTTCGCGACCGGCGGTTGCGGCCATGACGTATAACTACGCGCAGTCGACGGCGGTGATTGGACCGCTGCCGCTGACCCGCCACCCGCAGGCTCAAGAACTGTGCGAGGTTCACGCCGCGTCATTCACCGCACCCCAGGGATGGCAGGTGATTCGACTCGCCTCGAATTTTGAACCCGCACCGCCTTCGGAATCCGACCTCGAAACCCTCGCGCAGGCGATTCGCGACGCCGCCGCACGCTATTCGCCGACCGTGACGCGCGCCGACAGTGCGAGGACGCGTGCTGAACACGCCGCAGCGCAGTCGCGCCGGCGTGAGCGCCTCAGCGTCGTCACCCCTTTGAACGAAAGCGACCAGTAGCGGAGTGAGCGAGAGCAAAAACTCGTGCGCGACGGGGGTAACCACGCAGTCGGTGGGCGAGAACCGCGACAACTCGTGCGATACAGGTGAAAAATGCGGTGAGTCGTGACACTATCAACACTATGAGTGCTCGCGTATTGGTCGTCGATGACGACGTGGCGTTGGCGGAGATGATCGGAATCGTCCTCGGATCTGAAGGGTACGAGGTGTCCTACTGCTACGACGGTGCTGTCGCCGTTGATATCTTCGCCAGCGTTGACCCCGATCTCGTCCTCCTCGACGTCATGCTTCCGGGGATGTCCGGGTTGGAAATCTGTCGACGAATCCGCGCCAACTCCGACGTGCCGATTGTCATGCTCACCGCACGATCCGACACCGGTGACGTGGTGGCGGGGCTCGAAGCTGGAGCCGACGACTACGTGCCCAAACCTTTCAAGTCGAAAGAGTTGGTTGCACGTGTCAAAGCCCGGTTGCGCCGACGCGACGACCAGGGGGAGGAACACCTGCGACTCGGCGACATCACCATCGACGTGTCTGGACATGAGGTGACCCGCGGTGGTGCGCCGGTAGCGTTGACACCGCTTGAGTTCGACCTCCTGGTGGCACTCGCCCGCGCACCGTGGAAAGTATTTTCTCGCGAGGAACTCCTCGAACGCGTGTGGGGCTACCGTCACGCGGCTGATACTCGCCTCGTCAACGTTCACGTCCAGCGCCTGCGCTCGAAGATCGAACGTGACCCCGAACGCCCTGAGGTCGTCATCACCGTGCGCGGCGTGGGATACCGTGCCGGTCAGTTCTCCGCGTGAACCTCACAGCCGTTTCGCGGTCGCTGCGCCAGGGTGCGAGACAGCGCGTGAGTCAGCTCGCGCGTCAGCGGGTGGGACGCGCCCTGAATGTCATATGTGAACCGGTCAAGCGGTGGCGTGTCGTCACGCTGGTCCGGCGGTCGTTGACCTTCCAAGTCGTCTCCGGGCTGGGACTGGCCACCGTCCTTGTACTATTAGCGGCATTCATCGGAATCACCTATCAGGTCGAGTCCAACGTCTTCGCCCAGCGTCGCAATCAGATCCTCGACGACGCATCCGTGCGAGTTCATCAAATCCAGTCGACATTCGATCAATCAACCGCCGTCACCCCCGACCAGGTTCAAGACCTCGCCAACCAGGTCGTCGTCTCCACCCAGTCGATGGCGGCGACATCGGGTGCGGTGACGACGATGCTGTTGCGCTCACCCAACCATGCTGGCTCGTGGGCGATTAACGAGCTCGTTGACCGCGATCTGCTCCCGCTACTCACCACCGACATGCGCACCGCGGTTGCTTCCGGAGACGGGCAGTACTATCAGTCGGTAGCGATTCCCACGGGTGACGGGGCGCCCGCGCCGGGAATCGTCGTCGGTACCCGCGTCACCCTCCCACTCGTCGGCGACTACGAGCTCTACAC
>JAEZVQ010000158.1 GCA_023420745.1 Actinomycetes bacterium | reverse complement strand
ACGATGAGCACGCATCGTGGGGCAACCACCCGGTCGATGACCACACGCGCAATTTTGAGTACGGCACCGCGCCTCGGATGGGGGCACCTCACTGTTCTCGGCTGTGCGGCACTGATCGGAGCAGGCGCATCGTTGATGCTCCTCATCACAGAACTGCATCACCTGTCCAACCCGGATGCGGCGCTGTCATGCGACATCAATCCACTAGTTGGCTGCGGATCATCACTGATGACCTGGCAAGCCCACCTTCTCGGTTTTCCCAACTCTGCTATTGGTCTCGCAGCATTTTCCGCACTCGCCACCGCGGCTGTGCTCCTCGCCACCGGGTCGACGGTGACGCGACTCGCATGGCGCATCATTGCCATCGGAGCCGTTGGCGGGCTGGGGATGGTGGCGTTCTTCGTCACCACCTCGGTCACGGGGTTGGGTGCTTTGTGCCCGTACTGCATGGTGATTTGGTCGATGACGATGATCATCGTCTCAATCGCGATCCCTCAGGCACTGACCCTCGACGTCGATGACGCGATGCGGCGCCTCGTCATGCGGTATTCGTGGGCGTATGCTGTGGCGGCACACCTCATCGTCATCATCATCGTTGTGGTGATGAAAGCCGACGTCATCGCCACGGTGCTGTCATGAGTCGCAGAACATCCACCACTGTCGTGCAGGACTATCTGCGTGCCATCTACTGCGCAGGGGAGTGGGGGGACGACGGAATTGGCGTCACCGAACTCGCCACGCTGATGGGTGTGTCCGCATCGACAGCGTCAGAGAATGTGCGCAAATTGCGTGACCAGGGGCTGGTCAGTCATCGTCCCTATCAGCGTGTGCGATTGACCGAGGATGGACATCGGTTGGCCGTCACTATGGTGCGTCGTCACCGGATGATTGAAACGGTGCTTCACGACCTCCTCGGATACTCCTGGGACGAGGTGCATGACGAAGCTGAAAGTCTTGAACACGCGGTGACTAATCGGCTGATCGACCGCATCGACCACGTTCTCGGTTACCCTGAGTTTGATCCTCATGGTGATCCGATTCCGCGTGCCGATGGGACGGTTCCCGCGGGTTCTCACTGCACCCTGGATATTGCCGACGAGGCAACGACCGTGCGTGTCACTCGAATTCGCGACGCCGATCCTGAGCTGCTGCGCCACTGTGAGGCGCGTGGCATTGTGCCAGGATCTGAGCTTCACGTTGTGGAGCGCAATGCCAGCACCGGCATCATCACTGTCGAAGTCATGTCCCAAGGGAAAGACCCGGTGGTAGGTACTCGTATCGACCTGCCGATCGATCTCGGTGCCGACATCCGGGTGCGCTGCCCGCACCCACCGGGTGAACACCCCCACGCCCACGCCACGAAAACCTCGTCGCGCGGGTAAAAGTCCCCTGCGTTGAGCGGTTTAGTCGAGGTCGGGTGAGTCGATTGTCAGCGGCACATTCTCACACCCTTGGGCTTCGAGGGCGGCACGAAGCGCCGACATCGTCGACTCGAGGATGCGATCTGACACCGGTTCCGGGTGCGGTCTGGTGATGTCCTTTTCCGACGACGTCGGGTAGACGTGGATGTGGGTGTGAGGCACCTCGTAGCCGGCGATGACGAAACCGATGCGCTGGCATTCAAAGGCCTCGAGTTGAGCGCGACCAATTGTGCGCGCGACCGCTGATAGATGTTGCCATTCATCCTCGGGCATGTCGGTCCACGCCGGATACGGGTGACGCGGGATGACGAGGACGTGACCGGGTGTTACCGGTTCAATGGTAGCGATGGCGACAGCGAGGTCGTCGGCGTAGACGAAGCGACCGGGAAGCTCACCGGCGATGATGCGTTGAAAAATCGTGCTCATGTCTCCATTGTGTCCCGAACCCGCAGTGTCGGGTGGGACGTGAGTCGCAGGTGGGGGAGTATGACCGAGTTTCCACATCATTGCAGATGCCGGTACTGGAGTGGCGGTATATGATGGAGAACGAAAACTCGCCCACAATATGCCGGTTTTTGCGGGATTTGCTGCGACAACTGGTGAGGTGTCGGCGAGGCGCGGTAGTGACCGCGTGGGTACTCACTGAAATGGAAGGAGACACCACCATGGTCAAGGCAGAAGGCATTCTTTCCGAGGCTCTTCAGCAGGCGCTGGTAGACCTCATCGCACTGGAACTGCAGTGCAAGCAGGCTCACTGGAACATTAAGGGCGATCGGTTCCGTTCGCTCCACCTCGCACTTGACGAGGTGGTGGCGTTGGTTCGCACCAATCTCGATGAAGTAGCGGAACGCATCGCCACCATCGGCGGCAACCCCGACGGTCGCGCCAGCACCGTGGCGAAGACCACGGTTCTCGCCCAGATTGACGGCGGAGACCTTGAAGTGGGGAAGACCTATCAGCTGATGGCGGAGAAGATCCAGCAGGTGTGCGATTCGATGCGTGCCAACCTCGACGAGGTTGACGAAGCCGATCCGATTAGCGGCGACCTGCTCATTGGCATCATCTCCGGGTTGGAGCAGCAGGCATGGTTCCTGCGTGCCGCCACCGCGTGAGCACCATGATGAGTGTCGGATAGCCGGCACGTGAGTTCGACCCCGAGAGCGAAACCATGCGCACTCGGGGTCGATTCATTGATCGACCGTCCCAGAGTTGTCGAGGGGCGTTGCGCTAAATTGGAACGAGCGAACCCGAGGAGAGATAAACGACGATGAGTGATACCGCGAACGCGACGCCCGCCTTCCGCTACGACGCTACCCTCGCCGGCGACATCGAACGGCGCTGGCAGCACACGTGGGACGAGACCAACACATTTGCTGCCGACAACCCCAGCGGCAGTTTTTCCGGGCCGCGTGCGCAGCTCCCGCCGTTCTTCCTTCTCGACATGTTCCCCTACCCGTCAGGAAAAGGGCTTCACGTCGGTCACCCGCTGGGTTATATCGCCACCGACGTGGTGGCGCGCTACCAGCGGATGCAGGGCAAGAACGTGCTGTACACCATGGGGTTCGACGCGTTTGGTTTGCCTGCAGAACAGTATGCGGTGCAGACAGGGCAGCATCCGGCCGTCACAACGCGCGACAACATTGCGAATATGAAGGCACAGCTCGCGCGCATCGGTCTGTCGCACGATCGTCGACGGGTGTTTGCCACCACAGACTCCGACTACGTCAAGTGGACGCAATGGATCTTCCTTCAGATTTTCAACTCTTGGTACGATCCCGACGCGCCGCATCGCGACGGTTCCACCGGTACAGCACGTCCGATTGACGAACTCATTGCCGAGTTTGCTTCCGGTGAGCGTCCAACACCGGATGGTCGTCCATGGGTGGAGCTCGACGCGGTGGAACGAGCCCGAATCATTGATGGTTACCGCCTCGCTTACGTCTCGCACGCCCCCGTCAACTGGTGTCCGGGTCTGGGCACGGTTCTTGCTGACGAAGAAGTGACGAACGAGGGGCGCTCGGAACGCGGGAACTTCCCCGTTTTCAAAACCACGCTTCGGCAGTGGATGATGCGCATGACTGCCTACGCCGATCGTCTCGCCGAAGACCTCGACCTCGTCGATTGGCCGGAAAAAGTGCGCACCATGCAGCGCAACTGGATTGGGAAATCGCACGGTGCTCGCGTGCGCTTCCTTGTTCCCGGAGATGATCGCCGCGACAGCACCGAGTTGGAAATCTACACCACTCGTCCCGACACGCTGTTCGGTGCGACGTTCATGGTGATTTCCCCTGAGCACCCCCTCGTTGGCAAGGTGGGATGCGAGGAGCGTGACCTTCTCGTCCCTGACGCATGGCCGGAGGGGACGCGTGAAGCGTGGACTGGCGGCTGGGGTACTCCGGCGGAGGCGGTGGCTGCTTACCGTGCGAGCGCTGGCGCGAAGACCGATAGTGAGCGTTTGGAAGAAGCGGGTGAGAAGACCGGGGTCTTTACCGGCATTTTCGCCACCAATCCCGTCAACGGTCGCGCGATTCCAATTTTCGTTGCCGACTACGTGCTGATGGGATACGGGACCGGCGCTATTATGGCGGTGCCCGCTCACGATGAGCGCGACTGGGCGTTCGCTCAGCGTTTCGACCTTGACATCGTCACCACCATCACTCCTGGCGACGACTGGGATGGTGCGAGCGCGTGGATCGGCGACGGCGTCATCGTCAACTCAGCCAATGATGACATTGACCTCAACGGCATGAACAAAGGTGACGCGATCGCCACCATGTGCCACTGGCTGAAAGACATGGGAATCGGTGAAGCTGCCACCTCCTACCGACTGCGCGACTGGCTGTTTAGCCGCCAGCGCTTCTGGGGCGAACCGTTCCCCGTTGTCCACGGTGAAGATGGTCGCGTCCACGCACTGCCCGAGTCGATGCTGCCGATTGAACTGCCTGAACTCGATGACTTCACACCACAGACTTTCGACCCCGATGACGCAACCAGCGAACCAGCCTCGCCGCTGACGCGCGCGAAAGACTGGGTACGGGTAGAACTCGACCTCGGCGAAGGTACGCAAACCTACTACCGGGATACGAACACGATGCCGAACTGGGCGGGGTCGTGCTACTACGAAATCCGTTACCTCGATCCGCGCGAAGACCAATCGCTTGTTGTCGACGAGGTGGAGCGCTACTGGATGGGGCCGCGCGAGGGGAAGCCCGGCGGTGGTGCCGACCTCTATGTCGGTGGTGTCGAACATGCGGTGCTCCACCTGCTTTACGCGCGTTTTTGGCAGAAAGTGCTCTACGACCTCGGGATCGTTTCCGCCTGCGAACCGTTCCACCACCTGTTCAACCAGGGGATGATCGAGGCCTACGCCTACACCGACAGCCGCGGACAATACGTGCCCGCCGACGAAGTGAGTGGTGACGAAACCACCGGATTCACGTGGAATGGTGAGGTTGTCGAACGCCAGTACGGCAAGATGGGGAAGTCGCTGAAGAACATCGTCACACCCGATGAAATTTGCGACAGCTACGGTGCCGACACGTTCCGCCTTTATGAAATGTCGATGGGTCCGCTCGATATGTCGCGCCCGTGGGAGACACGCGCGGTCATCGGCTCCTACCGTTTCCTTCAGCGATTGTGGCGCAATGTCATTGATGAGGATAGTGGCGAGGTAACTGTCACCGAC
>JAEZVQ010000187.1 GCA_023420745.1 Actinomycetes bacterium | reverse complement strand
CGCGCACGGTTGCTCGACGTATTCCAGCCCGCCACCGCCACCGGTTGCCGCCGCGCGATCGAGCGCGTCGATTGCGTCGAGCGCTTCATCCACTGTCCATGCCGCGTTGGCGTCGACGCGGATCTGTCCTGCTGATCCGAGCGCGTCGCGTACCGCTTCAATGCGATCGCAGTCGTCGCGCAGTGTCGAACGCGGATCCGCCACCTTGACTTTGACGCTGGTGCACCCACCCGACTCGGTGACGATGGCGTGGGCGCGCTCGGGGCTGACCACCGGCACGGTGGCATTGACGGCAACGCTGTCGCGTCGACGCGATGGTGCTGGATGGCAGGCACAGGTCAGTGCAGCGTTCACCCACGGGCGCCATTCGTGCGGGGCATAGTCGAGGAAGGGTGAGACCTCGCCCCACCCGTAAGGGCCGTGGATGAGCAGTCCGTGGCGCACCTCGATGCGGCGGAATCGGTGGCGCAGCGGCAAACGGTAGGAGATCACTCGGTCGAGGGAAGCGAGGTCGTCGAGGTCGAGTCGCCCCCCGTGACCAGGTCGGTCTTCGTGTCCAGTGGATGCGGCGTGACACCATTGGGCGAGCACCGCGTCGGCATCGAGTTCGATCATCACCGGCTCACTCGTTGAAGCCTCACCCGTTGACGCCGCCCCGCGGGGCTGTAGTGAACCCACCGTCGACCTCACCGTCATCTCCTCTCTGCCCGCGCCACGCGCCGCACCGATTTCATTGTGCCCCACCACTGTCGCCCATCATGCGAGACGTGCCCCGCCTGACCCTCCCTCATCGGCGTCGAGGGACTACGCTGGGCACTAT
Source organism: Actinomycetes bacterium (assembly GCA_023420745.1). Classification (GTDB taxonomy): domain Bacteria; phylum Actinomycetota; class Actinomycetes; order Actinomycetales; family Actinomycetaceae; genus Gleimia. The sequence goes on along the minus strand of JAEZVQ010000187.1, from coordinate 2,157 downwards.
GTTTTATCTCGCGATCCTCCTGGCGATTGTTACCGGCGTTGCCGCGCTGCTGCTGCGACGCGACACACCGCGTTCTCGCCACTGGGAAACCCAGGAAGGGCTCATTGACGAACGCTTCGCCTTCGTATTCCTCCCCGGATTTTCGATCGCACTCTTCGGGCTGTCATTCCTCGCTGCGGGGCATCTGTCAGCAGATATTCACGTGCTATCGGTGGTGTTGCTCGCGATTGGCGCCATCGTGACCTTGGTCGGTGCCATTGCCTCCCTCATCGGCCTGTTTGGCGCACGCTACCCCGAGTTCTTGATTCCGCACTGGCGCCGCACCAGCCCGCACCGGGTCGCTCCGGCTCCGCGGCGACGCCGCCGACTCGGTCGCAAACCGAAGAAATAACTGCGAACGCGAGTGCGGCGGCGCGCGGATGCGTGAGCTGTTAGGCGCGCGGGTGGCGACCGAGTGTGGCCACCATGACCGCTTTGATGGTGTGGAGGCGGTTTTCTGCCTGGTCGAAGACGACTGAGCGGGATCCTTCAAACACGTCGTTCGACACCTCGGCACCGTCGAGCCCGTAGCGGTCGAAGACCCGCTGACCGACGGTGGTCGTCGCGTCGTGGACGGCAGGCAGGCAGTGCATGAACTTCGCTTCAGCACCGGCGCGGCGCATCATCTCATCGTCGACGCGGTAGGGACGCAGCAGTTCGACGCGCTCATCCCACACCTCGTCGGGCTCACCCATCGACACCCACATGTCGGTGTGGACGAAATCAACGTCGCTCACGGCATTGACGTCGTCGGTGACGGTGATGTGAGCACCGGAAATCGCCGCACGTTCCTCGGCGGCGGCAATGACGTCGGCGGGCGGCTGGAGGTCACGCGGAGCGCAGATCACCACGTTCATGCCGAGCATCGCGCCGGAAACGAGGAGCGAGCGCCCCATGTTGAACCGCGCATCGCCAACATAGGCAAAGGAGTGACCGGCGAGATCCTCTCCGAGGTGTTCGCGCATGGTCAGCGCGTCGGCGAGCATCTGGGTCGGGTGCCACAGGTCGGTCAAACCGTTATAGACGGGGACACCTGAGTGCTCGTCGAGAGCATCAACGGTGCTCTGGTAGTCGCCGCGGAACTCGATGGCATCGAACATTCGACCGAGCACGCGCGCGGTGTCGGCAATCGACTCCTTGTATCCCACGTGGGAGCTCGACGGGTCGAGGTATGTGGTGTGCGCACCCTGGTCGGCAGCCGCAACTTCAAAAGCGCAGCGGGTACGCGTCGACATTTTTTCGAACACGAGAGCGATGTTTCGCCCTTCGAGGTAGCGAACCTCTTCGCCGCGTTTCTTCGCTTCTTTGAGGTGTGCCGCGAGGTCGAGGAAGCTCGCCCATTCGTCATTACTGAAATCGAGTTCGCGCAGGAATGAGCGCGCGTGAAGGGGAAAATCCATAGCATCGAGTGTAGCGGTGACTCCTCAAGTCGCGAATACGTACACCCGCGGTTTGTTCTATGCGACGGGGACGGCAACACGCCGCCCGTCGATTTCCATGACGTGTGTATCAACACCGAAGACGTCGCGTAAGACCTCCGAAGTCATCACTTCGTTCGGTGTTCCATTGGCGACGATTTCCCCGTCTTTCATCGCAATCAGGCGGTCGGCGTAGGCGGCGGCAGTGTTGATGTCGTGGATGACGATGACAATGGAAATTCCGTCATCACTCAATGCTCTGAGGTGGCGCATCATGTCGCGTGCGTGCCGCAGGTCAAGCGCGGACAGCGGTTCGTCGAGCAGGAGGTAGCGTGCACGCTGGGCGAGTGTCATCGCGACGAATGCGCGCTGACGTTGGCCACCGGAGAGCTCATCAATGAATCGTGTCGCCATCGACGTCATTGACACGCGTTCGATCGCTTCAGCGACGATGCGCTCATCCTCGGATCCGACGCGCCCCTTGGAATGCGGGTGGCGGCCGAGCATGACGAGTTCAGCTACGGTGAGTCGCACGCTCAAATGGTTTTCTTGGCGGAGTACAGCGAGGGTGCGTGCCAGTTCGTCGCTTTTCCAGTGCGTAATGTCTCGACCATCGACGCAAATCACTCCGGCGTCAACGGATTGCAGGCGACCGATACCGCACAGCAAAGTCGACTTGCCAGCACCGTTGGGTCCGATC
>JAEZVQ010000166.1 GCA_023420745.1 Actinomycetes bacterium | reverse complement strand
CTGTGGCGGGCAGTGCGGTAGCGAGCACCGGATCGATTTCCACCGCGCTCACGCGCGCACCGGCTTCAAGGAGCCCGAGAGTGAGAGATCCCAGCCCCGGACCGACCTCCAGCACGTGGGTTCCGGGGGTGATGGCAGCGGCGGTGACGATGCGCCGCACCGTGGAGGCATCGTGAACGAAGTTTTGCCCGAGGGTTTTCGTCGGCTGGATGTGCAGTTCGGTGCAGATTCGGCGGATCGTCGTCGGGGTGAGCAGTGTCACCGCCACGTCAGTACCAGCCCACGGAGTTGGAATGGCCCAGTGCCCCACAGGGGGTGCCGTAGCGTCCGGCAATGTAGCCTAGCCCCCATTCGATTTGGGTGGCGGGGTTGGTTTGCCAGTCGGAGCCGGCGCTCGCCATCTTCGAGCCGGGGAGTGCCTGAGGAATGCCGTAGGCACCGGAGGAGGGGTTTGCCGCGTAGGGGTTCCACCCGGATTCACGCTGCCACAGGGTTTCGAGGCACTGGTATTCGCCGGATCCCCATCCGCGAGCTAATACCTTTTGCTGGGCAATGGTGCGCGGGTCGCTTCCCGAGTAGACGGGCATCGGACCGGAGTAGTTGCGCAGCGCGTCGACGTTACCCTCCGCCATTTGTTTCGCTGCCCATTCCTCGGGGTCAGCGGTGCCGACACGCACGACCTCAGTGACGGGTTTTGTCGTGACTTCCCGCGACACTTCAACATCGACGAGGACTCGCTCGCCTTCGACCTGGCGGTAGCGGGTAATGGTCTCTACACCATCAACACCCTTGGTCGTCACTTCTTCTTTCCCCTGCGGGAGTTCGTCCGTTTCTTCCCGCACGGTATCGTGCGCAATCGTCTGCGTCGAGGTGACATCACCGCGGGTCACGCGCACCACGTCGACATTGACACGACCATCAGCCGCGACTCGCACCTTGACTTGGTCGATGGGCGAGGCGGTGACTTTGGCCGCGTCGAGAGCGTCAGTGATTCCCATCGCCGAGGTGGCATTGACGGGAGTATTCTTACCGTCCGCGTTGACGACGATACTCGTTCCATCCGAAGCCAGTGTCATGAGCGCCGAGCGCGTAGCCGAACGGGAGGTCGAGATGGTGACATCCGATGACTGGGCGCGTGAGCGGATCGCCTCGACGATCTGCGATGCGTCAGCGGCCGCACTCCACACCGTGCGCTGCTCGCCGTCAACAGTGACCGGATAGGCGCGGGCGTGGCGCACCTCAACAGTGTCGCCGTCATTGAGTCGCGCGCTCACCCCAGGCTGGATTTCGTCGTGACCACCGACCTCGATATTGGCTGCGTCGAGGACAGCTCCAGCGTGGCGATCCCAGGTCGTCACCGGACGGGTCACGCCATCGACGGTGACGGTGACGGTGATGCGCTCGCGCGATACCCCGACCGTGGCAACGGCGACCACGAGTATGGAAGCGAGGACTGCGGAAAGGATCACGCGCCCGCGTGGCGTCAGTCGGTGAATTGTCGTCATCAGCGCCTGGGGAAGTCGTGTCATTGATCCTCGTGTCGTCGTCTTCACTAATCCGCGTCTCAATACAATCAGTCATCTATCGGTACCGAAGAGGCACCACCGCATCGCGGCGTTCGCTGATTCGTTACCGAGTCGTATTCATAGCCTAGCGTTTTCACGCGTGTCGCGTCACGCTGCGGTCTTGTTCGCGTGCTATAAGCGTGTGGAACTCACCACTCGCCGTACACGCGCCGCGTGTTTTCTTCGAGCCGACGACACGCCTGTTCTTCGTCAATCTCCCACAATCCAGCCATGAATCGCACGGTATGCGCCATCACATACGAGGCATTGGGGTGACCGCGCTCCGGCACCGGGGTGAGGTAGGGGGCATCAGTTTCGACGACGATGAGACCAGGATCCATAGCGAGGAACGCCTGGCGCAGTTCGTCATTGGCGGCGAAGGTCAGCGACCCGCCAAACGAGGCGTACCACCCGTGGCGATTACAGTGTTCGGCGAGTTCGACGCCACCGGAAAAGCAGTGGAACACAATGGGCGTGTCCCCACTGTCCGCACCCGTGTCGTAGAGCACGTCGAGGGTCTCAGCGTGCGCCTCACGGTCGTGGATTTGCAGAGGAAGATCGCGTCGGCGAGCCATCTCAATATGCGCGGCGAACGACTGCTGTTGCGCATCCAGTCCGGCACTGTCGGTGCGATATAAATCGATCCCGGTTTCCCCCACGGCGACGACACCGGGGTGGTCGAGGCGTGCGTCCACAGCGGCGAGTGCCTCGTCGAGCGGCACGTGATGGTCACGCAAATCGTGGCTCAGCCCATCGGGCGAGGTTTCGGTGATCCCGGCATGCAGTGCCGCTTCATTGGGGTGGATCGCCAGTGCCGCACGCACCCGCACTTCAGCGTCACGCCATACTTCAGTCAGCGCGACAGTGGGATCAAGGTCGGTTACCGAACAGCCGACGGTAATGATCCGCTGCACTCCCACCTCGCCAGCACGCTGCAACTGGGCTTCGAGGTCAAGCCCGTCGCTATCGACTCGCGGGTAGTCCCACTCCCCCAACGCCAGGTGCGTGTGGTTGTCAGTGACGGGTGCAGCAAGTGGTGTCGGCGTATCCGGCCAGCGTCTCGCTTTCTTCTTCCCCATGTCTCCAGCCTACGCGCCGAGTGCCACGACCTGCTCAGCGCACGATCCGCGTTCCGGTCTGCCCATCGAGGGCGGCTTGGAGTCGGTCGATGCTGGTAATGAGTGCCTGCCCATCGGGATTCGCTTCGAGGAAGGCGAGCGCGGCTTCGATCTTCGGCAGCATCGACCCGGCGGGGAACTGTCCGTCAGCGATGTGGCGTCGCGCTTCGTCGACACTGATTTCGTCAAGGTCGCGCTGCTCGGGTGTGCCGAAATTTATCGCCACCTTCTCCACGCCGGTAACGAGGAACAGCGCGTCGGCTTTGAGTTGCCCGGCGAGCAGCGCAGACGCCGCATCTTTGTCGATGACAGCTTCGACGGTGTGCTCGCGCTGCCCGTCGCGAATCGTGGGAATGCCACCGCCACCGCAAGCAAGAACCACGTGACCGGCATCCATCAGCGCGCGAATAGCGTGAAATTCGAGGATCTGCTGCGGGGCCGGCGAAGGCACCACCCAGCGGTAACCGCGCCCGGAGTCCTCAACCACGACTCGCCCTTGAGCGCGCATCTGGTCAGCTTCGTCTTCGCTGAGGAACCGCCCAACCGGCTTAGTCGGATGAGCGAAGGCAGGATCGCGCCCGTCAACGAGGGTATGGGTGATAATGGTCGACACTTTGAAGAACCGGTCGCGCACCAGGCAAATGTTGCGCAGCGCAAAACGGATCATCGACCCAATTGAACCGCCACTCATCGCACCGGTTGACGCCATGAGGATTTGCGCCATATCACCGTGTTTCGCAGCAAAATCGGTCATCCCCTCATAAATCACGCCTACCTGCGGGCCATTGCCGTAGGTAACGACAACACGCATTCCTGCTTCGACGAAATCAATAATCGGGGCGAGCATCGCTTCGAGTTCGCTCGTGTCTTCCGGACTGACGGTGGGCAGCGCGTTGCCGCCGATGGCGATAACAAGGGTTCGTGACATGGAATGTCACCCTAAACTACGGGCTCGGCTGATGCCGTCGACACGCCGATGATGCCACGACAACACGCCGCCACTATGACGAGGAGGGCGTGGGAACCGGTGTCAGTTCCCACGCCCTCCGACCTTAGTCGAGATGACTCAGTGGCACATCACTCAGCGGCGACAGCCTTCGCTTCCGCGCGGCGACGCGATCCGAAACGACGCACCGCGACCACCTCAGCACCGACGAGGGCAAGGAGAACAATCCCCGTCACTGCGAAGGCAATCCAATGCCAGACCGGGCGAGACTCGCTCGGCTGCCCGTCGGCATAGAGCCACGACTGCGCCGCGGTGTAGAGGATATTGTGCGAGGCTCGACGCATCTGCTGCAGCGAGGTGGCTGACTTGTCCGCCACGTGGTTGGTCTCGCTGTCACGGGGCGCGAGCATCGCATCACCGCCATTGCGAATGATCTGGTCGGCGTTTTGATAGCCGTAGCCACCGAAGTAGTCGGTGAGGACAAAACCGTGGAATCCCCACTCGTCACGCAGCACGGTTTGCAGCAACTCGGGGGTGGCACCGGCGTAGACCGGACCGACGTAGTTGAATGCTGACATCACCGCCTGGGCGCCGCCTTCCTTGACTGCGAGCTCGAAGGGACGCAGGTAGATTTCGCGCAGCGCCTGCTCATTCGACCAAGTCAGTAGCTTGTCGTTGCGTTTGCCTTCCTGATCGTTGAACGCGAAGTGCTTGATGAAGACATAGACGCCAAGCGACTGCGCGCCGCGAGTTTCCGCTGCCGCCATCACGCCGCCGAGGAACCCGTCTTCGGAGAAGTACTCGAAGTTACGACCGGCAAGCGGGTAACGGTGCGTATTCATCGCGGGCGCGTACCATCCGGCGACGTTCATATCGTGCGCCATCTTCCCAATAGTTTCGCCAAACAACTGTGCCAAATCCTCATTCCACGAGGCCGCGACGGCCGTGGAAATTGGAAGACCGATTGACCCCACGCGGGTGAAGTTGTTGTTCAGCGCCATCGGACCGTCGACGTCGACGAGCTGAATCTTCCCCACGGATTTCACCGCCGCAGTCTGGTAGCCGGCGGTAGCAATGAGGGTGTCCATATCCTCGAATGTCATCTGGTCGAGGAGCTGATCCCACATCGGGTCGTCGTAGTCCTTGCCGACGAGGTCGCCGAGCACCAGCCCGTTGTCCGCGCCGGTAGTCGGCATCTGGTCGGCATCGTTGTTGTAGTCCGCCGGGTTGTACAGCGAGTTATCGATGAACTTCGCCTTCTGTTCGTCGCTGAGTGTGAACGACGTCGGTGCCGCGGTCGCTTCAGCGAGGTTAGCAAATCCATTGGCACGCGACAGGAAGGTCACCTCCCCGTTATCAGCCATATCGAACTGGTTTGTTGCGGGAACCACGTCACCGTCGTGAGTGGCACCTTCCGCGTTGTACACGACGTCCGCATCAACAGTAAATGTCTGGGAGGCGATCACCGTATGCGAATCCGAACGCAACGACACTTCGTAGGTTCCATCTTCGAGGACGTACGCTTTCGCACCGTTTTCGTCGTAGGAGGCGAAACGGTCGACCGGAATCTCAATCGGCAGCGTCTGCGAAGCTCCGGGCTCGAGCACGTCGGTCTTGTCGAAGGCAACGAGGTTGACCGCGGCTTTTTCGATCCCCCCATTGGTGTAGGGCGGGTTCGCGTAGACCTCGACAACGTCCTTACCCGCCACGCTTCCGGTGTTTGTCACAGTGACGTCGAAACGCACGGTGTCACCGTCGCGCGTCAGCGGTCCCATCTTCTGTTCGAAGCTGGTGTAGGACAAGCCGTAGCCGAAGGGGTAGACGACAGACGCGTCATAGTCAACGACCCCTTCCACCGCTGCAGTTTCCCAGAACTTGTAGCCGACGTAGATCCCTTCGACGTAGTTCACGAAGGACGGATACTCGGTGCTTTGTGAAAAGAACGACTCAAAAGCGTGGTCGTTCATGTTGTCATAGACGAAACGACCAAAGTTCTTTGCCGCTGGTGACGTAGTAATGTCGTTGAGGAAGATATCCGGAGTCTTCGCCGAGGGGTTGACGTCGCCGGTGAGGATCTTCCCCAGCGCATCAAACCCGACTTGTCCCGGCGGGATCGCCCACACGATGGCATCAATATCGGGGTCGCGCTGCAGGTCACCGAGTTCAAATGCGCCGGCACCGTTGTAGACGAAGACGACCTTGTCGAAATTCGCTTTCGCGAGGTCAATCATGTCGCGTTCGGACTGGGTGAGACGCAAGTAGTGGTCACCGTCTTTGAAATCGGTGTAATCGGTGGAGTTATTGGTGAAGGAAAACATCTTATTGTCGGCAACTTCTTGATTGACGTTGCCGGGCAGATCCCAGCCTTCACCGCCGGAGCGCGACACCACGACAACCGCGGTGTCGGAGAACTGTTTGGCACCGTCGATGAGATCCGACGGGTAGGTTCCGACCGGAGGTTCGGGCAGCGTCCAGTCAGATTGCATCATCCCCACCACCGGGCGGTCTTCACGGTAGTCGGTGTAAAACGCGGTGAGCTTGTCGTTGGTGGAAATTCCCGCGTCCGCGAGGGCTTCCACAATGGTGGTGCGGTCATAGGCGTCCGACATTGATCCGGAGCCGGTGCCACCGTACACGGGGTTCGACGACGCCCAGCCCATGAGGTTGACGGAGGCGCCAGATCCCAGCGGCAGTGCACCCCCGTCGTTCTTGAGCAAAACCATCCCTTCGGTGGCGATATCTTTCGCTAGTGCTTCGGTGCTCGCCACGGTTTCCTCCGTCAGCACCCCCTTGCCTGACATCAGCGTGAGGATGGTCGACATCGGTCCGAAGGCGATGAGGTTGAGCACGAGGACAGCGACCGCACCGCACGCGACCCACGTTGTCGCGCGCGTCAGCTTACGCAGCGACGGGGCGAGGCGGCGCACCGCAACGGTAATGACAATGGCGAGGATGAGAGCGATCCCCAGCACAATGAGGTGGGTCTGCATCGACTTGATCGTGCCGATGACGTCATCCCAGTTGATTGATAACATCCGACTTTCTTCCTTGATC
>JAEZVQ010000151.1 GCA_023420745.1 Actinomycetes bacterium | reverse complement strand
TCGCACCTCCAGCCCCGCGCGAGTGAACTGCACGGTGTCGTTGTTGGTGAATCCGACAACCGCGTCAACCTGTTTCGCTTGGAGCGCAGCCAGCTGGGTGTAGCCAATCGACGAAACGGTGATGTCGCTCGTCGTCATTCCTGCCGACGACAGCGCGGCGAGCAGACCAAACCAGTTTGACCCGTACTCCCCTGGAAGCCCGACAGTTTTGCCCTTGAGGTCAGCAATGCTGGTGATTGGTGAATCCTTGGGCACGATCACTCGCACCGGGTAGGTAGCGTAGTAGCTCCCGACTGACACCAGATCCATCCCGGTCGAGCGTGCTTGGAGCATCTCATCACCCGATGCGATGACGAGGTTTTCTTCCCCGGCGAGCAGCGCCGTAAACAGCCCTTCGTCACTGCCGTGGTGGCGGATGGTGACGTCAACCCCGTGGTCAGCAAACGCCCCCTCTTTCTCGGCGACGTACGCGGGTGCGAACTGGACGTTGGGAATGTAGGTCAATCCCAGTGTGACCGGTGTTGAGAAGGCGGTGGAACTGGCACTCGCGGTTGACTCCGCTTCCCCGATCGATGAGGTGCAGGCGGCGAGAGTGGAGGCGGTGACGAGGGCGAGTGCTGCGCCGGCAAGGCGCCGCCCCCAGTGCCGTACGCGCGTGCGCGCCCCGGTGGGCGAGGTGTGTGCTGGTGAGTTCATCGTGGTCTGTCGTGTCCTTTCATCTGGTGTTGGGGTTGTGTCGAAAACTGGTGAGATCACGTCGGAGAGTATGCACCGGGCTATCCGGTGATGCTGTGTCTCCATCGGCGCTCAATCGCGTAGAGAATGGTGTAGGCGCTCATTGCCAGGATGCAGAGCAGTCCGATGGTGACGAACATTCCGGTGGTATCGACGTTTTGACGCTGCACGGTGAGGACGGTGCCGAGCCCCGTTCCCCCCATCACCATTTCGCCCACGACGGCACCGGTGACGGATAGTGCGAAACCTCCGCGGGCACCGGTGAGGATCGCCGAGGCTGCGAGGGGCGCTTCGATGCGGCTGAGCATATGCCACCCTCCAGCGCCGTCGAGGCGTGCCGCGTCGAGGATATCGGCGTCGAGGTGGCGCAGCCCGAGTGTGGTGGTGACGAGAATGGGGAAGAACACCATGAGTGTGCACAGGCACACGATTGCTCCCAGCCCGTATCCGACCCACAACACGAGTACGGGGGCGAGTGCAATCGCGGGGATCGCCTGTGTGGCGCCGAGAAACGGCTCAACAGCAGCGGCAACAATGCGAGAGCGGTAAATCGCGTAGGCCAGAGGCAAAGCGACCAGTGTGCCGAGCACACATCCGAGGACTGCTTCGCGTGCGGTGACGGCGAGTGCCCACCACAGTTGCGGGTGACCAACCTCGTCAATCACACGAGTCAGCACTGCTTCGGGTGAGGGGAGAACCCATGGTTCGACGCCGGGTGCGTGTGCCAGGAGGCTCCACCCGGCAATGATGATGACGGCGAAAACCAGTGGCGCTACCACGTCGAGACTGTGCTGACTGCTCACTGTTCGGCGCTGATCCCAGTGGCTGATCCCGCGCTGTGCTGGTCGCTGTCGTGGGTGGTGTGATGGCGTACGGTGTATAGGCACCTGCGCTGCTCCTCCCCCGCGCCACGTCTCGTTTGTCGGACGTGTCGATTCTCGGTTGTCATCGTCGACTCCGAGGATTGTGGGAGGTTGTGGCGCTCACCGTTACCGTGTGTGCGCTACCGCGTTGTGACGTTGATGATGTCGCGGTCAATGCCGGACACGTTCTGCGTCGCAGGTGGCAACACCACGTGCGCATCTGCGTGTGAGCAGGTGCCTACGAGCATTGCCGTGCACTCCTCCCATCCGGACTTTCACCGTCGGTGCTGGAATTTCACCAGCTCAACCGCTCGCAGCGAGCGGGTCGCGGACTATCACCGCCGGTTCGGACTTACACCGACCCCGGAGTACGCAACCTATGGTAGCAGGTTGCCCCGCGCTTCAGCAGTGACAGGCGGAGGCACTCATGTGGCGTGCTGCAATTTCGCGCAGCGTGGCAACTTCCGCGTAGGCATCGTCGGCGCGATACACCGCGGATCCCGCAACGAAGACATCCGCACCCGCTTCCGCGCATTGCACGATGGTTTCGCGATTGACCCCGCCGTCGACTTGGATCGCCACCTCGATGTCGTGGCTTCGCGCGTAGTGTCGCAGGCGTTGGATCTTATCCAGCTGGGAGGCGAGGAAGGGCTGACCACCAAAGCCCGGCTCCACCGTCATCACGAGTACCATGTCGAACTCGGACAGAATCGGGGTAATCCCCGCAATGTCGGTCGATGGTTTGAGCGCGATACCGGCACGCGCCCCTAACCGGTGCAGTTCGCGGGCGAGGCGGATGGGCGCGCCCGCGGCTTCGACGTGGAAAGTGACCGACTGGCAGCCAACCTCGGCATATCCCGGTGCCCACCGGTCGGGATCGGCGATCATCAGGTGTGCGTCGACGGGAAGAATGTCGCGTGCAACCCCCGCTTCCACCACCGGCCGCCCCCAGGTGAGGTTGGGGACGAAATGGTTATCCATCACGTCAACATGGGCGTAGTCGGCGTTGCGGATTTTCGCGAGTTCTCCGGCCAGGTCGGCAATATCGCAGTTGAGAATCGACGGGCTGATCGTCGGCGTGGGTGCACTCACTTGGTGGCCTTTCGTGACAGGAGGGCGAGGAACATCGCGTCGGTGCCGTGAACGTGAGGCCACAGTTGTGCCACACGTCCCTGCCCGATGCGCCGGTCGCTGATGTCGATCGGCGCCATTGATGCAGCTTGGAGGGCACTCTTCGTATCTTTGACAATGACGTCGTCACGTCGAGCGACCAGCGCCTCAATCTGATCGACAGTTTCCGCGGCATGTGGCGAACAGGTGACGTAGAGCAGGTGCCCACCCGGTTCGAGGGCATCCATTGCGGCGTCGAGGAGCTCAGCTTGAAGCGGCACCAGTTCACTGATGTCGCCGGGTTGGCGACGCCAGCGCGATTCTGGGCGACGTCGCAATGCGCCCAGCCCGGAGCAGGGGGCGTCGAGGAGAATGCGAGAAAACCTGCCGAGTTGTCCGACTTCTCGCCCGTCGCCAACGATGACGTCGACGTTGTCGAGGGCTTTGACAGACTGTTCGACGAGGCGCGCACGGTGTTCGGCAACCTCGTTGGCGACAACTCGGATCCCGAGACCACGGGCGAGTGAGGCGATCAACCCGGTTTTCCCACCGGGACCGGCACACATATCGAGCCACACGGTGTCCGGACAGTCAGGCTGGCGATCAGCGAAAACCGTACCGACGAGCTGCGACCCTTCATCCTGGACAGCGGCGCGTCCTTCTCGCACGGCATAGAGACGACCGGGATCACCCCCGGTCATGACGACCGCCCACTCGGAGTAGTCAGTCAGTCGCGCCTCAACGTGGAGGAAATCTTCAATATCTTGCGCCAGGTCGTAGGGGTGGATGAGCCCCGGTCGCGCGCACAGGGTGACTTCGGGGTTGCGGTTGTCCGCATCGAGCAGCTCCATCAGCTCACCGGGATCGCGCCCGTGAGCGAGCAGTGCCGAGGCAAAAGCCCGCACGATCCACTGCGGGTGCGAGTATTCGACACTGAGCTGCTCGACATCATTGCTGATGGTGTGGATATCGCGTTCCCACGCCTGGTTACCACGCTCAACAATCCCGCGCGCAACACCGTTGACGAACTTATCCGTGCCACGACCGCATGCATGTTTCGCCAGCTCCACCGATTCGGCGACGCTGGCGTGATTGGGCACGCGCATGTGGAGGATCTGGTGGACGGTCATGCGTAGGATGACACGCACCTCGGGGTCGAGGTCGGCAACGCGCCGGTTACCGATGCTGCGTTGGATCACCCAGTCGAGACTGCCTTGCATCCTCAATGTCCCGTAGGTGAGCTCAGTCGCCAGCGCTGCGTCCCGC
>JAEZVQ010000115.1 GCA_023420745.1 Actinomycetes bacterium | reverse complement strand
CATCCTCATTGTCGTCGCTCTCGCGGGGACGTTACCCGCACTGCAAAACCTGTGGATGCAGCAGCGCGAATACCATGCACTGCTGCGGCAAGTGGAAAGTGTTCGCACCGAGAACGAGAACCTTCGGGCGGAGATTAACCGGTGGTCGGATCGCGACTACGTGGCGAGCCAGGCACGCGCTCGCTTGCATTACGTGCGACCGGGAGAAACCCAGTACGTGGTGGTTGACCCACCACCGGGCTCCCAGGAAGATCCGTTGACGCAGCCGGCACGCCCGGATGGTCCGCCACGCCCGTGGTACATGATCGTCGCCGACACGGTGACGAGTGCCGACACCGAGCCGAGCACGTCGGATCCTGGCAACGCAAGGTCAACACCCACGTCGAACCCGACTGCCATCGCGCCGACGGAATCACCATCAACCGACGACACCGAATAGACAGCGACAGTGCTACCGCATCACCAGCGGCATGGAATCAACAGCGCCATCGAGCGAGAGGAATACCCCGGATGACGATTACCGAGGCAAGTGCTGACGACCTGCGCATTATTGCCGACCAGCTCGGGCGTGTCCCTCGCGGGGTTATTGGCGTCGCCGCACGCTGCATCTGCCACGCGCCCCTCGTGGTCGCCACCGCCGCGCGCCTCGACGACGGCACGCCTTTCCCCACGACGTTCTACCTGTCGCAGCCGGCGGCAGTGAAGGGGTGTTCCACCCTCGAAGCGGCGCATTGGATGGATGAGCTCAACCGGTTGCTCAGCGACGACGAGGAGCTGCGCGCCCGGTACGCCGAGGCGCACCGCCACTACGTCACCGCACGGGAAAATATCGAGGTCGTCGACGAAATCCGCAACGTCTCCGCCGGCGGGATGCCTACGCGCGTCAAATGCCTCCACGCGCTGCTCGGACATGCTCTCGCCGCAGGACCGGGTGTCAACCCGATTGGCGACTTGACGTTGGTCGAACTTCACGCGCGCGGGCTGTGGTCACGCGAGGATTGCCGCTGCCTCCCCGGTCAAACGGGTAACGGGGAGTAGAGCGCAACAACCGCCCCGGTGTGAAATCTCAGTGGTGGCGAGAGTGCGAACGTCGATGCGAGTTCGCGGCGCGCCCACGTGCCGGCAGTGTGGCGCGGCGGTGGACTAAGTAGCCGCCGGCAATCGCAGCAATCGAGGTGCCGAGGACGACTCCGAGTTTTGCGTGCGGAATATGCGCTGATTCGGCGGGGAACGCCAGCCCCGCAACGAGGAGCGCCACGGTGAACCCGATCCCGGCAAGCAGAGAAATCGCTGCAATGTCGGGAAGGTCAACACCGGCGCCAAGCCGCAGCTTCGTCCACCGGGTGAAGAACCACACCGAGCCGAGGATGCCGAGGAGCTTGCCTAACGGGAGCCCGAGGGTCACCCCAATCGCCACCGGATCGATGAGAACCTCGTGCAATCCACCGGAGTCGACGACATTAACACCCGCGGCAAAGAACGCGAAGATCGGGACGACAATCCCGGCGGAAATCGGAGAGAGTTTTTCCGCCAAGTGGTGCGACCACTGCGGTTCGTGACGGCGACGAGTGGCGGGCACTAACATCCCCATGACCACGCCAGCGATGGTGGCGTGAACACCGGAGGCATGCATAAACCCCCACGCCACGAGCCCAATCGGGATGAGCAGCCACCACACCATCAGGCGGCGTTGCACGAGGACGCCGAAGACGGCGAGTGCGAGCAACGAACAGGCCAGCGCGAGGAAATTCACCGAACCCGTGTAGACAACCGCGATGACGATGATGGCGAGGAGGTCGTCGACCACGGCGAGAGTGAGCAGGAACGTCCTCGCCGCCGGAGGCATCCCCTTGCCGAATAATCCCAGCAACGCCACCGCGAAAGCAATGTCGGTGGCGGCGGGGATTGCCCACCCGGAGAATGCCTCCGACCCGGTGGCGAGCTGGACGAGCGTGTAAATCAGTGCCGGACCGATCATGCCGAAGATGGCGGCAATCATCGGCAGCGCTGCCTCGCGGATGTCGCGCAGCGCCCCGGTGACGAACTCAGTTTTCAGTTCCAAGCCGACGATGAAGAAGAACACGGTGAGAATCCCGTCGGCAGTCCAGTGAGCCAGCGACAGATTGAGGTGCAGGCTCTCTGGGCCAAATCTCATATGCGCGAGGTGCTCGTAGACGTGGCCCCAGGGTGAGTTCGCCCACAGCAGTGCCAGTGCGGCAGCGACGACGAGGAGCATTCCCGCGCGCGTTTCGTCGCGGACAAAACGCGACGCAGCGGAGGGGAGATCTGCGATACGGTCGAGAAGTGTTGGCGGTTGCGCGTGCTGCGCTGAGACCATGCGCCGCCGCCGCGCTGATGAAAGGAAATAGGTGCGTCGTCCCCCCGGCTGAACAGTGAGGTTGTAGGCGGATCGGTGGACGATTCCTGACCGGCTAAAGCGGTTAGGGTGGGGAGTTGATGACGACCACATCATGAGGGTTCTCCTCGTCCTCTCGCAGGAGCGACCGCATCTCACGATGAGGTCACATGACTTGGTCTAGTGTAGTCAGCTGAGCTGAACGGCTAAACTGGAAATATAGTGCCGCGCCCCCATAGCCCAATTGGTAGAGGCAGTCGACTTAAAATCGACGCAGTGCCGGTTCGAGCCCGGCTGGGGGTACCAATGGTTGCGTGGTGATGGTGTCGAACCGTGCGTTCGCACCCTCCTGACCAATCCCCGCGCTGCGGCGTGTGAATGAAAGGAAACCCAATGTCCGAGACTCCGATCCGCGTGTCCGATAACTTCTTGCGCAAGCCCACCATTGAATTTGTTGACGAGGAGGCGCCCGTCGACCTGCACGTCGAGGTTGTGCGCGAAGGTGCTGGCCCTCAGATTCAGCGCGGCTCGACCGTGTCGTGTCACTATCTCGGTCAGGTGTGGCGCGGTGACGTTTTTGACAACTCCTACGACCGCGGTCAGCCGCTGGAGTTCACCGTCGGTGTCGGTATGGTGATTCGCGGCTGGGATGAGGGGCTGCTCGGTATTCGCGAAGGCTCCCGCGTTGTCCTCTCGATCCCCTCCGACCTCGGCTACGGTGATGCCGGCGTTCCGCAGGCGGGGATCCGCGGTGGAGACACGCTGGTGTTCGTCACTGACGTTGTCGGTGTCCGCTGACGGCAGATTATGCTGAGCCTGAAAGGACAGCCATGAGTGATACTTCATCTCCTCGCTCGACCGGTGGGTGGATCTCTCGCCTGAGTGACTTGCGTCAGTGGGCAAAACCGCCTCGCCAGGATACGCACGTGCGCCGGTTTGAACCCGAAGGACCCGACGCGCAACATTCCGTCGCTCCGCTCGTATCGATGCCGCTGCGTATCGCGGCTGCATGGTCATGGCGCATTATTATCGTCGGTGTTGCCATTTACTTCCTTGTCTACGGGTTAAGGTCGCTGGCTTCACTCGTCATTGCGCTGTTGCTCGCGTTGCTCTTTGCTGTGCTGCTCGACCCGGTCAACCGTTTCCTCATCCGCAAGTGGCGTTTCCCGTCGGCGCTATCGGCCGCGGTGACACTCATTCTCGGTCTCGGGGTCGTGGTGACACTGGTGTCGGTGGCGTCATCGCAGATTTTGTCCCAGATGGATTCTCTGGTGTGGCGAGCCGCCGAAGGCTTCGGGAAAGCGACGACGTGGTTGACGGAAGGGCCGCTTCATCTGAAAGCTGAGAGTATCGACCACTATTCCGCACAGTTCGTACGAGAAATCACCGAGTTTGCCCACCGCAACTCCGGTCAACTCGCCAACGGTGCTCTGTCCTTCACCTCATCGGTGGCGGAGGTCGGCGCGACCTTTTTGATCGTGCTATTCACCCTGTTCTTCTTCCTTAAGGAAGGGCGACAGATTTGGTTGTGGTGTGTGCGTATCCTGCCTGAACCGGCACGTGTCCCTGTTCACGAGTCGGCGATTCGCGGGTGGATCACCCGCGGGTCGTATGTGCGCACCCAGATTCTTGTCGCTGCCATTGACGCGGTGGGCATCGGTGCCGGTGCTTATTTCTTGTCGGTGCCGCTGGCCATTCCCATCGCCGTCCTCGTCTTCGTTGGTGCGTTCGTCCCGATCGTCGGTGCGATCGTCACCGGTGCTATCGCCGTGCTCGTCGCACTGGTTGACCAAGGGTTCCAAACCGCGGTGCTGATGCTCCTCGTCATCCTCATCGTCCAGCAGGTCGAGTCGAACCTCCTCCAGCCGTGGCTGATGTCGAATGCGGTGTCGCTCCACCCGGTGGCCGTTCTCTTTGGCGTGGCTGCGGGCTCCTATCTGTTCGGCATGGCGGGAGCCCTGTTCTCGGTGCCGATCATCGCCTTCCTCAACACGTCGGTGCTGTATTTCCACGGGTATGACAAGTTCCCCGACGTGGCTACCGATATCAACCGGCCGGGTGGCCCGCCGGGCTACCTCGACGAGATGATTGCCGCGACCTACGATCCGACTGGTGCGCGTGTCGATCCGATGGAGGAACCCTCCGGTGCGATCGATTCTGCGCAGGATGCGGAAAAAGTCACGGAGATGATTGAGGAATCTGGTCCGTCCGGCGAGGAGGTCGTCAGCGCAAGCGAATCGCGCGAGTAAACGCGTGTTGCGCGACTAGCCTCGTTGCGCTCAGGTGCCGTGTCACCCACCCTGGAGTGGTGGTGAATACTGCAGCGGTGATGAATAAAACGGGGGTTCCTCTGACAGTGGTCAGAGGAACCCCCGTTTTGTCGGTTGTTGCGCGCGGCGAAACGACTCAGCCCTGGTAGGGGATAGCGTCGACGATGGTCACGCGAATCTCCTTGCCATTGGGCGCAAAGTACGACACGGTGTCGCCCTTCTTGGCACCCATGATGGCCTGCCCCAGCGGCGCCTCGGGCGAGTACACCTCGATGCCGAGACCGACACCGGCGAGGCGCGAGCCGAGGAGGAACTCCGAACGCTCGCCAGCAATGTCGGCGGTGACCATCATCCCCGGCTCGACAATGCCGTCATCGGCGGGAGTTTCGCCCACCTCGGCGTCTCGCAAGATGTCTTCGAGCTGCTGGATGCGCGTCTCATTCATCGACTGTTCTTCGCGCGCAGCCTGGTATCCGCCGTTTTCTCGCAGGTCACCTTCCTGGCGTGCCGCGTCGATACGCTTGGAGATCTCACTGCGCAGCGTCGTCGAGCGATGCTCGAGCTCCTCGTGGAGACGGTCAAATGCTTCCTGGGTGAGCCACGTCTTATCTGACATTTCAGCCAACCTTCCTCAATCTTCCTCAATCGCACGCACGCGTGCCGCCAGCATCGAAAACGGGTGCGGTACTGGCGACGCGCACCATTACTGTCCGCACTCCACCCTATATGACAGTGCCGGCGGGGTGCGGGTTCGCGCTGAGGCGAACACGACTGCCGACCTCGTATTATGCCGCCGACAGCACCGCGAGGTAGGCGGCGACGCAGTGACACGCCCATCCGCCGACGGTAAAGGCATGGAAGATTTCGTGGAATCCGAAGGCTCGCGGCGAGGGGTTGGGCCACTTGAGTGCGTAGACGACACCACCGATGGTGTAGGCGATCCCGCCGGCAAAGAGCAGCCACACGATTGCCGGTCCGCCGTGAGTCCACAGCTGCGGCAGGTACCACAGCGCCACCCAGCCGAGCACTACGTAGAGAGTGACGGTGAACCACCGTGGCGAAGTAATCCACAGCACTGCGGTGGCGATGCCGAGGATGGCGCCGACCCAGACAATCGTTAACGCGGTTGCTGCCGAACGGAAATCGAGTACCGCTGCGCAGATTGGCGTGTAGGTGCCGGCGATGAGGAGAAAGATATTCGAGTGATCGAGGCGGCGCAGCACGGCGTTAATCGTGGGGTGCCAGTAGAGGCGGTGGTAGAGCGCGGAAATGCCGAATAGCAGCATCGTCGAGACCAGGTAGGCTGCCGAGGCCCAGCGTGTGCCGGTCGTGGGGGCGAGGATGAGTAGCACCAGTGCCGCAGCAAAGGACAGCGGTGCGGAGACGAGGTGGATCCATCCACGCAGCAGCGGCTTCTTTTCGAGTTGTTCACCGTTATCGAGGGCGAATGGGTGAATCGACGCGGTCGGCATGGAAACCACCTCCGGGAACTCGAGTAGACGGCATGGGCGGTTCGGATCAAATCCGAAACCTACGGTGAAGTAAGTTTTAGGTTACGCGACCGTAACTTAGTGTGCAAGTGTGTGTCGGTCGGTGCGACCACGTAGGATCAACAAGGAGCGTATGTCGCGGCCTGCTCGACATCGGGGAAGGAGGACGGCAGTGAATCACCAGCTGCTTTACAGCATCTACGAACGCCAACTCGCGCAGCACCTCGATGCCGACTCGATTCCGCGCCACATCGGCGTCATCCTCGACGGCAACCGACGCTGGGCGCGTGCCGGCGGCAATGCCACCGCCTACGGGCATCGCAAAGGTGCCGACAAGATCACCGAATTCCTCGGATGGGCCGACGCCGCCGGCGTCAAAATCGTCACCCTGTGGATGCTGTCCACCGACAATCTCGCGCGAGAATCCGACGAACTCGACGCCCTCGTGCGTATCATCGTCGAAACCACACGTGGGCTTGCCGACCAGGGGCGCTGGCAGCTGCGACTGGCCGGCGACCTCTCACTCCTTCCCGACGACTCCGCCGAGCAGTTGCGCGACGCGGTCGCGAAGTCAAGCGCCAGTGACGAAGCCGAGGACAGCGACGACGAGCGCCTCATCGTCAATATTGCCGTGTGCTACGGAGGGCGCCACGAAATCACCGACGCCGTGCGCTCACTCCTGCGCGAATGCTCGGCACGCGGGATGACGATCGACGAGGTCGCCGATGTCCTCACCGTTGACGACATTACTGACCATCTCTACACGCGCGGCCTGCCCGACCCCGACCTCGTGATCCGCACCTCGGGGGAGCAGCGCCTATCCGGATTCTTGCTGTGGCAATCCGTCCACTCCGAGTTCTACTTTTGCGAAGCGTACTGGCCTGATTTTCGCCGCGTCGATTTCCTTCGTGCCCTGCGCGACTACGCGCAGCGAGAACGCCGGTTGGGACGCTGAACGTCGACACTTTGACATCGACCACAGTGTGACATCACCCATCACTAGGACAGATCAAGGGGGAATCCCAGATGAGCGACAACCACTGCTGCACCGGCGCCGAAGATACTCGCCGAGCCCTGGTGCTTGGGGAAGCTCTCGTCGACATCGTCAACCACCCCGATTCATCGGATCCAGTCGAACTGCCCGGTGGTTCACCGATGAACGTCGCCATTACCCTCGGGCGGTTGGGACGCGGCGTCGAACTTGTCACCTGGCTGGGCTGTGATGAACGTGGACAGCGGGTGCGCGACCACATTGAAGCCTCACACGTGCGAATCGGTGACGACTCCTGCGCCGCGTCACACACGTCGACGGCGGCGGCGAGTATTGGCGCCGACGGTGCGGCCACCTACACGTTCGACCTCGAATGGCAGCTTCCTCCAGTCACTGTCGACGCGAGTGTAGTGGTGGCGCACTCCGGATCCATCGCCTGCACCCTCGAACCCGGCGCATCGGCGATTGCCGACGTGATGGCGCGAGCACGCGAGTTCGCGACTGTGACCTACGATCCCAATGCTCGCCCGACCATTATGGGCGAGCCCAGTG
>JAEZVQ010000133.1 GCA_023420745.1 Actinomycetes bacterium | reverse complement strand
GTAGGTGGCGACCAGGGTGGGGAATGTGGCGAGCGTTCGGGCGAGATTCGGAGGGCAGCAGGAGACGACAAACCACGGGGCACGCCCCGCGGTGGTCGCGCGATCGCTAACCTCGTCGCCGCTACTGAGGTGAATCGCCGTGCGCTGGTGAAGCGGATTCGCATAGAAGAACCGGTCACCGTCGACACCGGTGGCCGCTCCGACAATATTGAAGGCGATGCGCTCAATCACGTCACCGTAGCGCATATCGGAGGTGGCGAGCATCAGACGCCACGCCACCATGATTGCCGCGATGCCCGCGCAACTTTCGCAGTACGCGGTGTCGGGTGACAGCTCCCAGTCGTCGCCGAATGCCTCGTCCGCCAGTCGCGCCCCCATGCCGCCGGTAATGTAGGTTCGCCGCGTCAGGGTGTGGTCAAAAATCGCGGCGAGGTGAGCGAGGAGCGCTTCGTCATCGGTTTCGATGGCGATATCGACGGCGGCAGCGAGGAAGTAGAGCGCGCGCACCGCGTGACCGTGGAGTGCCGACATCTGTCGCAGCGGTGTATCGTCAGGGAAGTAACGTGATCCCCATTCGTTGGGTGTGAGGGTCGCGTAGCCGCGGCGATCGACAAAGGCTCGCGCGAGGTCGAGATAGCGTCGCTGCCCCGTCACCCGGTAGAGCTCGACGAGTGCCACCTCAACTTCGGGATGTCCGGGGATTGCGCTGGAGTCGGTGAAGGTATCCACGAGGTGGTCGGCGACACGCCTGACCAGGGTGACGATCTCATTCAGCACCTCGGTCACCGTATTCTGACCCCGCCACGACGCGGCATCGATACTCCGCGCGGCGGCAATACCGGCATGGATCAGGTGGCCGGCACAGTAGAGTTCGTGTCCCCATTCGAGGTCGCGATAGCGCGGCGGTTGCCCCGCGTGTCCGAATCGGGTGTTGAGGTAGCCATCCTCGTCGATTGCCGCCACCAGCTTGTCGACGATGGCGTGTGCCTGCGCGATCAGCGCGGTATCTGCGCTCCTCGCCGCTTCCCACACGAGCGTTTCGAGCACCTTATACGCGTCTGAATCGGCGAATTCTCGCCCGATTGGCGTATGCTTGCTCGCTTGTCCTCGGTGCTGTGCGGCGATGGCCTCGAAGTTGTCCATCACCCCGAAACGCCACATCCACGCGTTGATATGCGGCACACTAACCCGGTGATTGCGCTCGAGGACGCGCCCCCACCACCCTTCACCGATCGCCACCTCGTCGAGCCCCAGCACCCGCCAGGGCTCGCGTTCGCGGCTGCCCTCGTGGGTCTTCTCGTTGCCTGCCTCGGCACTCGTGCGGGACACGCGCCGATCCCGTCGGGGAACAACCGGTGCGACCGGCTGAGGGTGACGATCGTGGCTGCTCATTCGCGGGTGGCTCCGCGTCGTTTCGCCGTGAGGTGGCGCGTGAGGAACCATCCGCCGACAGCGAGTGCGATGACGGCCACTGCGCCGCCGGCAACCGCCCCCCACAATGCGGGGCTCATCGCGTGGGTAGCGCTGGGCTCACTCGTACGCATCAACCACACGGCCGCACGCCCCGCGCTCGGCTCGACATCGCTGCCCGCCTGAGAGAAGACGTCGCCGCCGATTCCGGTGGCAATGAGGCGCTCGACGCCCTCCTCATCGATCTGCATCGCGACGGCGAAATCGTAATGGCCGTGGAGGGCATTCGACTCGACTACCGATTCGATATCGAAGCTCAAGACGCCGTCTGTGAAAGTCCACTGTCCCACCGCATCGCCGGTCACGGTGCCATCCGTCACGAGGGTGAGGGAAACCGGGTGCATCACGCCCTCGGCGCTCTCACCGCCACCGCGGTAGTACACCGTCGGGTCGTGGATGATGACGTCGAATGTTCCGGCGACATCCTCCACCGTCGCATCGGCGGCGAGTGTGCGGACATCCCCAGTCTTTTCATACGGCACGGCCACCAGCCACCCGTCGGGGGTGCGCAGCATTTCGTGGACTCGCACCTCGTGTTCTTCGAGGTTGCCCGAGTCGCGGACGAAACGCGTGTGGAACACGGTGTAAATCCGCCCATCCTCGGTGGCGAGCATCGAGTTCCCTCCCTGGGAGGTGCGGATTTCTGGGCTTCCGGGAAGCTTCGCGGAACTCATGATGCGAAGCCCTCGGTTAATGGTGGCGTCATCGGCTTCTTTCCCGCCGTAGACCGCGGGGTTGCCATTGTGGTCAACATAGGGGCCGGTAATGTCGGTGGAGCGGAATTCACGCATCTGGTAGCCACCGTTATGGGTGAGCCCACCGTAGGAGAGGAAGAGGTACCAGTAGTCGCCGTCGTGGACGAGGCTGGCGCCTTCGCCGGAGTTGCCGAAACCGCCGGCGATCTTGTGACCGTAGTACGCGTCGGATACGCCGGGGATGGTCTCGTAGGTAGTGGTGTAGTCACGCAACCCGGTGGTGGGGTCGAGTTTGACCAGCCAGATCCCGCCGAACCATGATCCCAACGCCATCCACAGATTGCCGTCGTCGTCGAAGTGGACGTTGGCGTCAATCGCATTAATCCCGGTGTCGTCGAGCGAAGCATAGCGGGTGAGATCGGCATGGTCGCCAAGCACCCGATACACGTCGGTTTGTGCGGCGTTGACAACGGAGAATCCGGAGTAAATCACCGGCCCGATGAGCGTCCAATCGCCCTCAATATCGTCGGCTTCGAGCACCACCTGGACGGTCTTTTGGAAGGGTACTCCCCCGCCGTTGACCGAGAGGTACATCAGCCACTTCCCCATCACCGGGTTGTAGATGACGTCGGGAGCCCACATATTCCCGGCGAGTTCAGGGTTCGCACTCTGCTTCGGCCACGCTTCCCACACGTCGCCAAGGACAGCCTCGAAATCGGTGGAGAGATTGTTGTCAAACGGTTCCCAGTGTTCGAGGTCGGTGCTCTTTGCCCAGGCGCGGTGCGACCCGAAGGAATAGTAGGTGCCATTCGATTCGACGATGGACGGGTCGTGGATCGTCACTCGCGTGTGCGCACTCGCCGCGGTACTCGCACTGCCCGCAGCGTCAGCAGTATCCGCCGATTCACTCGACGCTGGCGTACTCGCGGCATCGTCGGCGTAGACGGGAGCGATGGTTGAGGTCACGGCGATCACCGTTGCGGCGAGGATGCCTGCGGCAATCCGGTAGGGGTGTCGTGTTCGAGAGTGCATCGGTGAGTCTCCTCGCGGGTATTGGGGGATGACGGGTGAGCGTCAATGAATGAGGGATCAGTGTCGGTGGAGGTCATCGGGGTGAGGGTGAACCACCGCACCCCATGTGCCGGAACGCCAACGGTGAGCCACGGTGTCCCTCGATCGTCAGCAATGGTGAGGTCGTGAGCATCGACGTCCCACAGGTCGCGAATATGCCAGCGTGGTGCGTCAATGTCGAGGTCGGCAATGAGTGAGCCGAGTGCGATTTGCATCGTTTGCGACGCGGACGCGGTCGAGAACACTGCTGCGCACACCACGGGCGAGCCGTTAGCGCCGATGTCGCCACACCACACTCCTGCGGATCGAATGTCCTCGGCATCGAGCAGCGTTCGCCATACGATGACGCGACCATCAGCGCCGACGGGCTCAGTGAGGATTTCTTGGGGATCGCGCCCGTAAGCGGTGACGACTTCGAGCATCGGGTGACGTAGCAGCGCAATCGTTGCGGGGTCAGAGGTCGGCAGGTCACCGCCGACGAATAACGGAGATCGTGCCATTGCCCACAGGGTGAGCATCGTTCGCTGTTCGTCAATGGTCAGCAACGACTGACGATCCGCCCCGCGTTCAGCGCGAATCCCGATATGTCCCAGCGGCAGCATGTCAGCATCCGCCCACGCTCCGGGGCGCTGGTGTCGAGCCCAGCGAGCGAGGCGCGGAAACTGCGCGTCGATGTCTTCCCACCGATCCCACACGTCGTCGCAGATGCGCCACATGTGTGCTCGACCATCGAGTTGGTGTCGTCGGGTCGGTGTCAGCATCGTGCCAGGTGATAGCGACACGGTGATAGGGCGACGGTATTGTGCTTGGGCACGCGCCACCGCCGCATGGAGCGCCTCAATCGCGTCGGCGTGGAAGGGTGCGAGCATGTCGTCAACTTTGAGGAAGTCCACGCCCCAACTCGCCACGAGGTCGATGTGTGAATCCAGCCACGCCTGGGCACCGGGATGCGTGAAGTTCAGACCGTAGTTATCGTCATTCCACGCGCATACCGAATCGGTATCAGCAATGTCGCTAGCTGTCCACGCAGTACCGAGGACGGGCAGGTCACGGCGTACCGCGTCACGCGGGATTCCGCGCATGAGGTGAAGCCCAAATCGCAACCCAAGGTCATGCACCGCGCGCGCCAACTCGGTGAATCCTCGCCCGCCGGCGGAGGACGGGAAGCGCGCAGGGTCGGGCATTTGACGACCGTAGCCATCAAGGATGAGCCCGGAGCCGTCGCTGTAGCCGTGGGCGTGAGCGTTCGGGTCGTACCAGGCGATGTCGACGACGACCGTGTCCCAGCCGACGTCAGCAAGATGCTCGGCGAGGAAGCGCGCGTTGGCGAGCACCTCTTCCTCCGTCACCGTGGTGCCGTAACAGTCCCACGAGTTCCACCCCATCGGGGGACGCCACGCGGGTGTCTCCACCGCCGACCTGTCGAACCCCACCTCGTCCTCCTCTATTTGATTCCGGTCATGGCGATCCCCTGGACGAATCGCTTCTGGATGAGGAAGAAGATGATGACCAGCGGCAGCGCGGAGATCAGCGCCCCCGCCATCACCACGCCGTAGGGTGTGACGGATGAGCCGTGACCGGTGAGCATGGCAAGCCCTGCGGTGATGGTGCGCGTCTCCGGTCGGCTGGTCATAATCAACGGCCACAGCAGGTCGTTCCAGTTCCCCATGAAGGTGAACAAGCCGACGGTGAGCAGCGCCGGGATAGCGTTGGGGAGGATGATTTGGAAGAAGATTCGCAGTTCGGAGGCTCCGTCGATGCGTGCCGCGTTGTCGAGATCGCGCGGCAGGGAGATAAAGAACTGACGGAGCAAGAAGATTCCACCGACGTCAGCGAGGCGCGGGATGATAATGCCCGCGTAGGAGTTGACCAGCCCCATGCCGGCGAGCAGCTTGTACACGGGGATGAGTAGCGCCATTCCGGGGATCATCATCGCGGCGATCAACAACCCGAGGACGAAGCCGCGACCTTTGAAATCGACGCGCGACAGCCCGTAGGCGGCGAGCGAGTCGAAGAAAAGGGCGCAGATGGTGACGACACTGGCAAAGACGACAGTGTTGAGCATTTGCCGCCCGATTGGCAGGCGCTGGAACAGCGAAGTGTAGTTGTCGAGGGTGAACTGCGACGGGATGATCTTCGGCGGCCAGGTCTGGGTCAGTTCGTTCGGCGTGAACGAGGTGACGACGACGATGAAGAGCGGGAAAATCATCACCACCGTCACGGCAATGAGAGCGATGTAGGTGAGGATGCGACCGACGCGTCCTCGTGACGATTTCGACGCCAGCGGTGCACTCATCCGAGTTCCTCCTTCTCACGCTTGGCATTGGTGACGAGCTGAATGACGCCGATAATCAACGTCATCATCAGCAGCACGTAGGACAGTGCCGAGGCGTAGCCCAGTCGCCCGTTGCCAAAGGCTTCGATGTAGATGCGATATGCCAGGGTTTCGGTGGCGCGGTCGGGACCGCCGGAGGTCATGATGAACACCTGGTCGAACACCTGGAATGAGCCAATCAGCCCGAAAATAATGATGTAGTTGAAGGTCGGTCGCAGCGCCGGCAAGGTGATGTGGACGAACTTCTGCCACGGTCCAGCACCGTCGAGCGAAGCGGCTTCGTACAGTTCTTGAGAAATCCCCTGCAGACCGGCGAGGAAGATCACCATGAAATACCCGAAGTTCTTCCACACGGTGATCGCCACAATCGTTGCCATCGCGGTGTCGCGATTGCCCAGCAGGTTGAGTTTGTCGACCCCGAACAGTTCACTCGCCCAGTACGGAATCAACCCGAGGGAGGGTGAGAGGAGGAATCCCCAAGCAATCGACGCCACCGTGAGCGAGATGACGAAGGGAAGGAACATCGCGGTGCGGAAGAATCCCACCCCTCGAATATCGCGGCGGTTGAGCAGCAGCGCCAGCGCAAGGGCGACGATCACCACCAGTGGCGCGTAGAAAATCGCGTAAATGACGGTGTTCTTGAAATCGACCCAAAAGTCTTTGGATTCCAGCAGGGTGAGGTAGTTGTCAATGCCAACGAACTTGCCCGCGCGGTTAATCTTCGCCGTCGTCAACGACGTCCACAGTGTTGCGATGGTGGGATAGAAGAGGAAAACCGACAGCACTGCGATCGCGGGGGCGATAAACGCCACGCCGACGCGCAAGTTCCGCCGTCCAATCAGTGACTTATTCGGCGCGGGCGCACCAGCGCGTTGACGCGCCGCTAATGCGCGAGACGTCCGAGAACCGGGAAGCAATGTCGTCACGGGACTCTCCATTGAGGATGTTGTCGAAGGGGAGGGGCGGAAAATGCCCGCCTCGTCGTGGGGTCGATCACCGACCGCGTGAGTCAGTAATCGGGGTGTGGTTCAAGGGTGAGCCATGGGAAGTGCGGCGGCGAAGCCGGGGCGCCGGCCCATGGCTCACCCTCGATCTACGGGCACATTCACTCGACGGGATACGCCGTCAATGTGCGGGTTTTCAGCGGTTTTCGGCGGTGTCGATCACTCGGCGGCGAACTCGTCGAGGTAGCGCTGCAACGCCGCTTCTGCTTCATCCAGCAGCGTCTGGATGTCGTCGTCGGTGCGCACCGTGTTTTGCGACACGGTGTCGATTGTCGCCACGACGTCACCGAAGCCGCCCTTGAGTCCCTGGATGGCGATGAAGGACTGGTCGGTGTTCTCAGCGACCTTGGCGATGAGCGGGCGTTCAGCGAGCTCTTCGGGGGTGACGGTCTTGTTGTTCGGCGGGTAGGCCGAACCGAGCGACCAGATCACCTGGTTGTCGTGGTTGTTCCACCAGGTGAAGAACTCGTAGATGCCCTTGAGTTTGTCGGAGTCGCCAACCTGCGAGGTCACCCACCAGTACAGACCGGTGGAACCGGTGTTCGACCCGGTGGTGCCGTCGGGGTAGACGTAGGTGCCATCGCCCGGTGGAACGGGGAAGAGGTCGTGGTTGATGCCCTTGTCGGTGGCGGCTTGATCCTCCCACGGACCGACGATGACCATCGCGGACTGCCCGGATTCAAAGGATTCGCGCGCCATTGTCTCATCCATGCCGGTCAGCGAGTAGCCGCCCTTGTAGAACTCGCGCATCTTTTCGAGGAACTTCTTGTTCTGTTCGGAGTTGATGGTGACCTTGCCGTCAAGGTCGAACAGACCCGTTCCGTTACCCTTCATGAAGCTGGCCCAGCCGAGGTCGGGCAGGGCGATACCGTACTGGGTTCCGTCGCCGGTGGTGAGTTTCTTCGCCACTTCAAGCAGTTCATCCCAGGTCTTGGGGTAGTCGGCTTCGGTCAGCCCCGCCTTCGCCCACATATCGGTGTTGTACCACACGGCGGTCGGCGCGTAGCCCATCGGCACCGCGCAGTGCTGTTCTTTCCCGTCGACGCTGAACTTGATTTGTTCCACCACGTTGTCGAGGTAATCGCCGGTGCCGGAGTTGGCATCCTGGTAGAAATCCTCAACGCACTGGAAGGTGCCGTCGATTGACCAACCCTGCCCGTTGTCGGCACCGGTGGTGACGATGTCGGGCCCGTCGCCGGAGAGCACCTTAGTCACCATGGTTTCGCCGATCGTCGACCACGGCTGCAGCTGAGCGTCAATGTGGTAGGTGCTTTGTGAGGCGTTGAAGGAATCGACGATGGATTCCAAGGTCTTGCCGTCGGCTTCGGAGAATCCGTGCCACATGGTGATGTTGACGACGCCGTCAGCGCTGGTGCTGGAGGAGCCGGTCGCCCCCGTGCCACCGCCGCAGCCGGACAGTGCGAGTGCCGCAACCGT
Organism: Actinomycetes bacterium; assembly: GCA_023420745.1. Taxonomy (GTDB): domain Bacteria; phylum Actinomycetota; class Actinomycetes; order Actinomycetales; family Actinomycetaceae; genus Gleimia. The sequence goes on along the minus strand of JAEZVQ010000133.1, from coordinate 1,175 downwards.
GGCGATCGCTGCCGTGGCGACTCCCGTTCGCTTCCACATCTTCATAACAAACCCTTCTTTGCGGTTGTTGGGAACTCAATGTGTGTCCGGATCAGCGACCCGGATTGATTGGATCGAGGCGCGTCGCAAGCATCGTGGGCTTCGCTTGCCCGTCGTGCCAACAACGCCGTGCGAGGTGGGATGGTGCGAGGTGCTGACCGATCACCGGTGATGATCGCCCGCCGCGCCACATCAACTCCCCTCAGAGATTTCCAACGATGGAAACCTACGACACGTGTCACTATACGCCAGATTTCTAACGATGGAAAACCGGGGTGCGGCGATCGTTACCAAATCGCGACGTCACACCTCGCTCGCATCATTCACCTACCGGCGACGCCGGTCGGGTCGAGGATTTCGACACCGCGTGGAGTTGGGCGGGTATCGGGTTGCGGGACACCGAAGCGCGGACCATTCTCGCTCCATTCGACCTCTCCGACACGCGCGTGACGGTTCGGGTCAAATAGCGGGTCGCCAACGATGTCGGTGTAGTTGCGCGCGTGATAGATGATGAGGTCGTGCTCGCCATCCTCGGACACGGTAAAGGAGTTGTGCCCCGGACCGTACTGCCCGTTCTCTGCGCAGGTGGCGAATACCGGGCGAGGACTCTTCACCCACGACGCCGCATCGAGCAGGTTCGCCCCTCGTTTCGCACGCAACATCCCCACCGCGTAGGGCACCCCCGTCCCCGATGCCGAATAGGTGAGATAAATGTCGTCGCCGCGTTGCAGCACCGCCGGCGCTTCATTGACCTCGAAATCCACGCATTCCCAGTCGTATTCGGGATGGGTGAGCATGGTCGGCTCCGAGGCTAAAGTCCACGGATTCTCCATCTGCGCAATGTAGATATTGGAGTGCCCTGAGATCGCCGGGTCGTGCTGCGCCCAAATGAGGTAGAGCACGCCATCGACTTCCGCGGTGGTGGCATCGAGCGAGAAGGTGTCAAGCGGGGTGAGAATCTGCCCGCGCTCGATCCAGCGACCGCGGCACGGATCGTCGTCGAGACATTCGAGGACGTACATTCGATGCCCCGGCATTTCTCCTTCGACGAAACTCGTCTGAGCGGCCGCGAAATAGATGTACCAGGTATCACCAATGCGGTGAAGCTCGGGCGCCCAGATATAGCGGCTCATCGG
>JAEZVQ010000085.1 GCA_023420745.1 Actinomycetes bacterium | reverse complement strand
TCGCGTCGTGAAAATGGAGGTGGAACAGCGTGTAGTGACCATAGAACCTGGCGACCTTGCGCCGTTCGCTATCCATACCGATGTATGACACGACAGCAGTTTCAGAGCCGTGAACCACGTCAGCCATGACCGGATACACGGTGCGGATAGAAAGAAAGACAGTGCCTGCCAGGATCAATAGCCTGTATAACAAGCGTCCATATCGGTACAGTTGCGGGTGGGTTTTACGCAATCCTCGGGGTTTTTCTTTTCCTCGTTTCTGATCTCCAACCGATATCAACCCCCAGCAGAACAACCAAAAGGCGACGAGTGAAATCACCATCCCGATGATTTTGCAGACGAACGCACGCTGACCGATGTACACGGCATTGCAATAGTTCGATAAAACTAAGACTCCGAATGTCACGAGGATCAGAATCCCGATACACAGCCCCGGGTGAGATCGGCAGAATCCGAATCGTCGTTGGCTGCTGTTCTGGGACACCTACGATCTTATCGCGATCGTGTCACCATGAGTGTTCGTGGGGTGGATGAGGACGAGCGGCGTAGTCAAAAGTGCGGTTGCGCCGTGAGATATTGTGAGAGTGCATGGCGGACGTCGAGGAGGGGATGTGGGCGAGCGGCGACAGCTGGTTAAGTCGAAGCAGCGTGTGGCCGACCATGGTGAGGTTTTTACCCCGGGTTGGATGGTCAACGACATGCTTGACTTGGTTAAAGCGGAGTCGGAGCGTATTGATGCTCGCGTTCTTGAGCCGGCTTGTGGTGAGGGTGCCTTCCTCCAGGAGATCCTGCGTCGCAAACTCGCAACTGTTCACGCCCGCTACGGCAAGAACGATTTTGAGCGTCGCCACTATGCGCTCCTGGCTCTGATGAGCACCTATGGTATTGAGCTGCTTGCCGACAATGCCGAGATCTGTCGCGCGAATCTTCTTGCCATCTTTACGGACTTCATCGGTGAGGATCCTGACGGCACGTGGTCGGGGGCGGCTCGCGCAGTGCTGGCGATCAACATCGTGCAAGCCGATGCGCTGACCATGACGATCCCCAACGGCGAGCCTTTATCCTTTGCCGAGTGGGGTTACCTCGGGGCGGGCAAGTTCCAACGGCGAGACTTCCGGTATCAGGATCTGACAAAACGTGCGGCATTTGGGGAGGACACTTTGTTCGGCTCTATGGACATGGCCGAGATCTTCACCCCCGATACCTCATTCCCTCCGATGACGGTGGTCGAGATTGCCGATCGAGGAGCGTAGCCAGGATGAGCGCGACGAACCTCCTGTTGAGCAAGCACAACCCTGATGTGCTCACCTGTATCGCTAACCTGTCGAATGATGAGGTGTTTACTCCGCCGGAGATGGCGGCAGCGATGCTTGATCTCGCCACCGAAGCATGGGCGCGTGACCACGATGGGGAGAACCTGTGGTCGAACCCAGACGTGAAAATCCTCGATCCGTTTGTGAAAACGGGGGTATTCCTGCGCGAAGCAACCAGGCGCTTTGTTGACGGGCTTGCCAGTGTGTTTCCTGATCCGCAGGAGCGGGTGAATCATATTCTGACGCAGCAGATTTTCGGGATCGCGATCACCGAACTGACCGCTCTCATGGCTCGCCGCAGCGTGTACTGCTCGAAGTACGCCAACAGTGAGCATTCCATTTGCACGGGCTTTGACACCCCTGAGGGCAATATCTGGTTTGAACGTACCGAACACACCTGGAAAGACAGCACAGGTAAGCGTGAAAGCCGGGTCGATCCTCTGACTGGTGACGAGATTTTCATCTACACAGGGCGTAAATGCTCCTATTGCGGGGCCGGGGAAGACGACTACGACCGAGGCGAAGACAAGGAAACCCACGCCTACGCCTTCATCCACACCGACGACATCAAGAAACGAATTAGCGAAATATTTGGAGACGACATGCACTTCGACCTGATCGTCGGAAACCCTCCCTACCAACTCAGCGACGGTGGGCATGGAACATCCGCAAAGCCCATTTATCAGCACTTTGTTGAACAGGCGAAGGCGCTCGAGCCGGACTATTTGACTATGGTTATTCCTGCGCGCTGGTTCGCAGGAGGTAAAGGGCTTGACGAATTTCGCCAATCAATGCTCCATGAGCCAGGATTATCTCGAATTGATGACTTCTGGTTGCCAGGGGAAGCATTTCCTGGCATTGATCTTCAAGGTGGTGTCACCTATTTTTTGTGGGAAAGCAATCATCGCGGCGACACGAAGGTTGTAAGTCATTTTGAAGGAGAAGTGTTCTCACACGCAACACGCCCGTTACTCGAGGAAGGGCTCAACGTATTTGTCCGCTACAACGAAGGAGTAACGATCCTCAAGAAGGTGTGGGCATCGATCGGTGCTCCAATCGGCACCCTCGATTTTTCGTTTGCCTCCATCGTTAGCCCGCGGAAACCTTTCGGTCTTCCAACGAATTTCGTTCCGAAAGATGTCCAATACGATTCCGAACTACCTTGCTATTGGAATGGAGGGTCAGGGTACAAGGAAATAGGTCGAGGATTTGTGGACCGTTCTCAGGTCACTTCAGGTGAAGAGTTTATTGACTGTTGGAAAGTCTTTATCGGATCAGCCTATGGCGATCGTGGCGGTGGCGGAACGAGTCGTGACGCGCCTCCGAAAGCAGTATTAGGTCGACCTTTTGTTGGGCACCCGGGAGAGGTCTGTACTGAGACCTATCTGAGCATTGGCCCCTTTGGAAATCAAACAGAGGCGGAGAATGCTTGCTCGCTCATTGCAACGAAGTTCTTCCGATTTCTCGTCATGTTACGTAAGCCCTCGCAACATGCTACTCAGAAGGTTTATAGTTTCGTGCCGAAAGTCGAATTGACACATGCCTGGACGGACGAGTTGCTCTATCAGAGATTTGGGTTGACCGACGATGAGATCGCTTTCATTGAATGGATGATCCGTCCGATGGAGTTGGATTAATGGTCAGGCGGGATGAGGAGCTCTTGCCCTCGAAGCCCTCAGCGCGCCTGCGGATTTATGCTTGGTCGCCGAAGAATCCTCCGGCGGGTTATGAGGGGCTCATTAAGGTTGGTCAGACGACGAAGGAGGATGTGCGCGAGCGGATTCGTGAGTCGCAGGGGCAGATGCAGCAGGAGTTCACCCTGCACGCCGACGTTATTGCTGAGCGTGAGGATGGCAGTATCTTCCGTGACAAGGACGTCATCCAGCGTCTGAAAGCGAAGGGCTTTGCTAATCCTCACTTTGGCTCAGCGACCGAGTGGGTGCGTTGCAAGCCTGCTGATGTGCTTACTGCTATCGCGGAACTGCGCACCGGGGTGGAGTACACGGGCGAGCGTTACCAGACCTTCGCGATGCGCCCGGAGCAGACTCGCGCCGTGGAGCAAACCCTCGCCTATTACAACTCCATCTGGGAGGAAGATCCGGGTGCGGTGCCGCGTTTCTTGTGGAACGCCAAGATGCGTTTTGGCAAGACCTTCACGACCTACCAGCTTGCTAAGCGTATGGGTGCCAAACGTGTGCTGGTGGTGACATTTAAACCTGCGGTGCAAGACGCCTGGCGTGAAGACTTGGCAAGCCACGTGGACTTTGAAGGCTGGCAGTACCTGAGCGCGAAAACCCTCGATGAGGGTACAGAAATCAAGAAAGATCGGCCTTGGGTTTATTTTGGCTCTTTCCAGGACCTTCTCGGGCGGGACAAAAAGACTGGTCTGATCAAATCGAAGAACGAGTGGATTCACACCGTTAACTGGGACCTGGTGGTCTTCGACGAGTACCACTTCGGTGCTTGGCGAGAGAACGCCAAAGCCCTGTTCGAAGGTGAGGATGAGAAAGAAGCTGCCAAGGAACTCAAAGCTGAGTACCACGAGGGGCTGGCTGCTTTCGATGAGGAACTCGACGAGCTGGGTAGCGATGAAGACGACTTTCTTCCCATCACGACCCGCTCCTACCTTTACCTGTCGGGTACCCCGTTTAAGGCTCTAGCCACGGGCGAGTTTATTGAGGAGCAGATCTTCAACTGGACCTATACCGACGAACAGCTTGCCAAACGCGAATGGGCGCGTGAGCATCCCGGTGAGTGGAACCCGTATGCCGCGCTACCGGAAATGCGGCTGTTGACCTACCGGATGCCGGATGACCTGGTGGCTATCGCGCACCAGGGTGAGTTCGACGAGTTCGATCTCAACACCTTCTTCGAAGCCACAGGTCGTGGCGAGCAAGCGCGGTTCGTCCACGAGTCTGACGTGCAGAAGTGGCTGGATCTGATCCGTGGCGAGCACGCGCCCACACAGATGGACATGCTCAAAGCTGGTGGCCGCCCGCCCTTCCCTTACGCGGATGCCCGTCTCCTGCCGTACCTCCAGCACTCGTTTTGGTACCTGCCAAACGTTGCCGCCTGCCAGGCCATGGCCAACCTGCTTGCTGCCCGGCACAACACTTTCTGGCATCAGTACCAGGTGATCGTCGCCGCTGGCGCGGGCGCTGGGGTTGGGGGTGAAGCACTCCCACCCGTGCGTGAGGCAATCGGGGACGGGCACGACACCAAAACCATCACGCTTTCGTGTGGCAAGCTCACCACCGGCGTGACCGTCAAACAATGGTCTGCAATTCTCATGCTGCGAAACCTTGCAAGCCCCGAGTCATATTTCCAAGCAGCATTCCGGGTGCAGTCCCCGTGGGCGATTAAGAACCCTGATGGGGATGACCCAAACCGGGAGGAGATCCTCAAACCCGTCGGCTTCGTTTTCGATTTCGCACCCACCCGTGCTCTGCGCCAGATCGCCGATTACGGCACAGGGCTCCACCCCGAGGCAAAGAGCCCTGAGCATGCCGTCGCCCAGCTCGTCAACTATCTACCGGTGCTGGCCTATGACGGTGCCTCTATGAAAGAGATCGACGCGGGCGAGGTGCTCGATATTGCTATGTCTGGCACCTCAGCCACGCTGCTGGCGAAAAAGTGGGAATCCGCGATCCTGGTTAACGTCGACAACACGACGCTGAAGAAAATCATGAACGACGAGCGCGCCATGGAAGCCATCCTCAATATCGAAGGCTTCCGCACCCTCGGAGCCGACATCTTCGAAACCGTGGTCAACAAGAGCGAAGCGGTATCCAAGAAGAAAAAACAACAGGGCGAATCGATGGGGAAGGAGGAGAGGAAGCAGATCTCTGCGGAGGAGAAGGAGTACAAGTCCAAGCGCAAGCAGATTCAGGAAAAACTCATCAAGTTCGCCACCAGGATCCCCGCGTTCATGTACCTCACCGACTTCCGCGAGAACACTCTCTACGACGTCATCACCAAGATCGAACCAGATCTGTTCAAACGGGTCACCGGGCTGTCAGTGGCCGATTTCAACCTGCTGGTGAACCTGGGAGTCTTCAACTCCATCCACATGAACCATGCAGTGTTCGCCTTCCGCCGCTACGAGGATGCCTCCCTGTCCTACGTCGGCTACGCTTCCCCGGCAGAAACGAAGCGGAGAGCTGACCTCCACAAGGTCGGTCTGTACGACACGGTTGTCACGATAGAGGAGGAATGATGAGCGATAGCCGAAAGGATGAAGACATCAGCTCCTTCGAGTCGGCACCCCCAATTGGTGACAGATTCTTCCAACAGCTCGTCGAATTTTGTTCGCAGGGTGATCGCGTGGAATCCGAAGCGTTGGAGCTCAAGGGTGCAGAGCTGAACCCCGCTTCGAAGAATGGCGCGGCGAAGATAGCCAAGTTTCTCATCGGCGCTGCGAACCGGGATCCAGATACGCTGAGCTCAAAGTTCGCAGGGCGCGCGATCATGGCGATCGGCGTCGAGAAGGATGGAGCGCTCAAGGGAGTCGCTCCGTGTGACAGCGCCGATATTGATGCACAGGTCCAGCGCTACCTTGGTGGGGCACCTATCAAGTGGGACACTCATTGGACTCCACTCGATGAAAGCGGTAATCGTGGAATTCTGTTCGTGATTGTCGCTCCTCCGCGACCTGGAGATCCGATGCGGTGGTGTGCGCGTGATGGGGGAACCGCTAGTTCAGAAGTGTTTGACGGCGACATCTATGTGAGAACAAAGGGTTCAACACGTCGAGCAAAAGGGCGAGATCTAGAGACGCTACAACGTCGTGCGATGTCCAATGCTCGACGTGATTTTGATGTTGAAGTAACGAATACATGCAATGTCGTTTCAGACTATTCTGATTGCGTTGCGTCACTTCGACGCTCGCTGGCTAATTTTGTTGAAAAACGACGTGCCGGAGTTAGTGCGGCAAGTGAAGTGCTTACCTGTGAAACGCGAGGGCTTGAGGCGGGTTCCGACAAGGACTATGTGGCGCAGTTGATGGCATGGAGAAGCGAAGTTGACGCAAAGGCTGGGGCGATTATTTCGGAAACACTTGGTCAGGCTCTTCCTGGGATTCGATTTAGTCTCGTAAATCGCTCGGCGACGTTTTTGAAAAACGTGGAATGCGCAATTGATTTCGGGCTGTCAGATCGTGTCCGTTTGGTGGAGCGTAAATCCAAAGCTAAACGCTTAGAAGACTATGTCGGCAGTAAGATTGGACCATTTCCTAAGTTTGAATTGAATCCATCGTGGAAATCAGAAACTAAGTACCGAGGTTACGGGTCTTTCCGTATTGAGCGACTTCCTGAATCTCATGTCGAGTTTGATAGAGAAACGAAAGAGATGCGTTTCAGGGTTGAGGAACTTCGACCGAGGCAACAAGTAAGCCTTTCGGTTGAAAACTTCGTATTCATGGTATTGGGAAATCCTCATGCCCCTCTCTCCTTAGAGTGGTCTATCACCGCAGAAGGCTTTGACCTTGTCAAGCACGGGAGGACACACGTTCGTCTCATTGAGAACAACTGGTGTTCTCATGTCGATGATGTCGTGTCACGTGTCTTGAAATAAGGGTCTGAATCTTCACCGACCTCGGCGGGGTGGATGTTGCGGGCGGAGAGCTCGGCGTGGATGCGGGCCACGAGCTCGGCGGCGCGCTGGTACTGCTCGGAGTCCTCGCCGTAGCGGTGGGCAATGTCGGCGAGGCGCTCGGAGAAGCTGACACGCTCCCCGCGACCGTTGGTCTGCATGTCCGCGATGTTGAGGATCAACAACTCATCCGACATGTCCTCCACATCCGGGTCACCGTGGTAGAAGATTGCCTCCCAGTCACGCAAACCCATCCCGCGCAGGATCTCACCGCCCAGATGCTCGTGGTCACGCTGGTCGACCGAGAACGCATAGGCAAAGTCATGCAAGAAACCGACAGCGAAGAGCTCGCGGGCTCGCGACTGTTTCACGTGAAACACCTCGACCCCCAGCTCCATCGCCCGGTACGCCACTGCGCGCATGTGAGCCAGACGGTCATCACTGATCCCGATGAACGCGTCCATCCCGCCAGCCAGATCACTCACGACAGCCGCCTTTTGCCGTACTCCAGATAACGCACCAGATCGCCCAGACGCACTCGCTGTGACCACGCCAGATCCAAGTCATCCAAGTCATCCAGTAGGAACCAGCCGAACTCACTCGACTCTGAATCAATTGTGACGTCGCGGCTACGCGTGCGAGCCGCGAACACGATGGTGAACTCGCGGCGCACCTCGCCATCCGAGTAGGCGATGCGCACCTCGGGATCCGTGTACGTGCCGACGATATCCGTCACCTCAACGTCCAACCCCGTCTCTTCGCGTACCTCACGCAGCGCACACGACGGCAAATCCTCACCCATTTCCAACGTGCCGCCAGGAAGCGACCACTTGCCGTTGTCGCGGCGACGTACCAACAGCACCTGGCCGTCGTCAATCACCGCTACCGCCGCGGCTGGTCGCACCGAGTTCGCCTCCGGAGCCGCATCGTCGTGGAAGAAATCCTGGCGCACCGTGCGCAGCGCCTCACCCATCCACCGCTCGACATCCGCGCTCGCCTCCACTGGCGTCTTGTCATTCACTGAGGGAACCTTGACGAAGAGGATCGCCGTGCCCGGCTTCGACTTTTGCGCGTAGCGCGTGCCCGGAGAAATCACGTAGAAATCCCCGGCTGTGAAATGAAACTCCTCACCCGTATCCGTGTCGAGATAGCTCGTCCACCCACTCAACATGTACTGGTATTCCGTCGCCTGGGGATGCCAGTGCGGAGCCTCCGCCGCGTGGTCGCGATACCGGGTGATGCCAATCTCCACCTCGGTCGACGGCACGTGCTCCACCTCTTGCGGCAGCTTCAAATCACCGGCGAGGTACTGGCGGCGCACCTCGCGCAACGCCGCATCAATCGCGTCACGGCGAATCACCTCGATCACTGCGAGACCTCCCATTTTCGCGTCAACTTTGCGCGTCGCTTCGCCCGCTTTTGATGCGCGCGATACCCCCACAACCCGAGCACACCCACCGCTACGCTCGCCACACACAAGGCGAGCACGGTGAACGACGTCGGCACCGGGTCGCCCTTCGTCTGGCCGATGATCGACATCGAATAGAACGAAATAATCAACGTCGGTATGAAAAACACCGCGGTGGCGAAGTTGAGGAACGTATTGGTCTTCTCCGCAGCCTCCGCAGTCTCACGATTCGCCACCGCCTGCACCGACTGCGCCGTATTCGCCAGCAGCTGCGACGCCGTCTCCAACAGCGTGCGGTACTCAATGACCAGGCTACGCATCCGCCGATGCTCCGCCTCCGCCATGCTGCGCACGTCCTCGTGGCGAGCCAACAGCTGGTTGCGGGCGATCCGCGTCTCCAGATTCCTCGACGACAAGAACGCCACCGTGACGAACTCGGACAGTACCGCCAGCTCCTTCAACGCCTCAGCCAAGCGTTCACTCGCCACATTCGCGTCATCAGTCACCATCACCTGGAACGGCTGGTTTTCCCAAAACTCAAACTCGATACGCCAGTTTTCCAAGTTGTACAGCTCGTACTTGATCGGCGCCGACACCGCGTCGGCCAGTTGCCCCACCGTGGTCTTCTCCGTGTAGTAGGAGCTGCCGCGGTTGAGCCACACCGCGTTATGCGGCCAGCGCAGCTTGTTCTTCTCCACCGCAGTCAACGGTTGGTAGATGGTCACCGTGCCGCGCCCCTCAACGTGGAAAACCCGACACCACCGGGAAATCGCGCGCAGCGGCTCCGACGCATTCCCTGAGCGAGCCGGAAGATTTTGGCACAACAAATCGAGGGTGAGGATCGCGGCCCCGTCCTCGTCACGGATGGCAACATTCGCGCGATTTGCCGACACGCGAGTAATCATCTGCGCCATCGACCCCACCATGTCGGCGGCGACGCTCGGGGCGAGGAGGTGCGCGAGGAACTCCTCCGCCTCACCAGCATGGTCGTCGTCGAGGGCGATTTCGACCTCGAAACCCGTCACCGACCCCCACAGGTCAGCGAGCGAACCGGGTGTCGGGCGGTCGATCGTGTGAACACCGAACCCGTCGACCTCAGCGAAGTCCACCCCGTGGTTTTCAAACACAATCTGGCGTCGATGCCAACCCGAGGCCACGCACGCTTGCGAGCCGTCGGCGAAGGCGAGCTTCGCCAACACGCTGACGCCCTCGTCCCACCAGTGCGGGGCAACGTCGTACGTCGTCGAATAATCCGGCTGATCGGATCGCGCGCTCACTCAACCACCCCTCGCATTCGTGCCGTGGTGTCAGTCTACGCGGTGGTGTGGAGGGGCTGGGCTACTCCTTCACCGCGCCGGCTGAGGCGTTCATAATGTGGCGTTGGAACAGGAAGAACAGTAGCGCCACCGGGATCGTCATCAACAGTGCGGCGGAGAGTTTCAACGGGTACTGCGATCCTTGTGACAGCTGACCGGAGCTGAGCTGTGCCACGCCTTTCGTCAGCGTTGTCAGACTCTGGCTCTGTGTCGACACGATGAAATGGTTCAGCTCATTCCACGAGCCTTGGAAGCTGAGGATGACGATGGTGATGACACTCGGGCGAGCCATCGGCATCACCACGCGCGAAAAGATCGTCCACCGATTCGCGCCATCGACCGCCGCCTGTTCTTCAATCGACCGCGGGATCGACGCGAAGAACCCCGTCATAATGAACACCCCGGTCGCGTCGGCGAGGAGTGGCAAAATCATCCCACCGTAAGAGTCGTAAAGGTGGAGTTGGTTGATGACCAGGAATTTCGGGATCAACAACACGACGGCGGGCACCGCCATTACCGCGACGAGGATCGAATAGAGCACTCGCCGCCCGATGAAATCAATGCGTGCGAGCGCGTAGCCCGCCATACAGTCGAAGATCACGCGCCCGACGGTGACGGCCACGGTGACAATCGCCGAGTTGCGGATCCACAGCGGAAAATCCGAGTTGACGAAGAGGCGCTCGTAGGCGGCGGTCGTCCACGTTGCCGGCAGCCCGAGCGGATTTGCTGCGGCATCCGCCTCCGTTTTGAAGCCGCTGACCACCTGGATGATGAACGGCGCGATGTAGATGACCGCGAGGGCAATGACCACCACGTAAAACGGCAGGTGACGCAACCGAGGTCGAGCAGACTGACTCATCGCGAACCTCCCACGGTCGATACGAAGCCGCCCTGCGACGATTGCTGTGCAGCTCGCTGCGATGCCGACCGTGGAGCCCGCCGCTGAGCCCGCTGCGGACGCCACCCCAGACCTGACTTCAGATGCCGAACACGCCGCCGTGGCCGCTTGTCCTCGTGCTCCGACAGTGCCCAGCGTTGTAACGCCGTCAATATCACGATGATGGCGAAGAGGATGAACGCGATGGCGGCACCTTGACCCCACTGCTGATTGTTGAAAGCGGTATTGAATGACAGGTACGCAGGGGTCAACGTGGTCTTCGCCGGCCCGCCCTGCGTGCCCGTGTAGATCTGGTCGAACACCTGCCAACAGCCGATCGTGCCGAGCGTGACGACGGTAAAGATTGTCGGGCGCAGCATCGGGATGGTGATATGCCACATCCGTTGCCATGTGTTCGCCCCGTCCATTTGCGCCGCCTCATCGGTGTCCGCACCGATACTTTGCAAAGCGGCGATGAATAGGAGCATGAAAGTTCCTGAGGTGGTGAATACCGCCATGAGGATAAAAGCCACCATTGCCACCGACGGTCCCGACACCCAGTCCCACCAGGAAATCCCGAGCACCTGGTGAGACGTCCACGACGCGGGCGCTTCAATGCCGACTGTGTCGAGGAGAAGGTGGATGATGCCGCGCGGGTCTTGGAACCATGCTGGCCCTGACACCCCGATCCACGATAGAACGCGGTTGACTGGGCCGGTCTGGGAGAAAAGGAAAAGCCACAACACGGTGATCGCCACCGACGACGTCACCGACGGAAAATAGAACGCCGTGCGGAAGAAACCCCGCGCTTTCAACACCCGCTGGTTGACGAACACCGCGAGCATGAGGGCGAGGATCGTTTGCAGTGGCACGACGAAAGCGACGTAGTAGACGTTGTTGCGAATCGCCGTGCCGAAATCTCGAGCGGCGAGACCACTGCCGCTGGCGATGGCACGGTAGTTATCGAAGCCAACGAAGGACACGGCAGAACTGAAAGGAGAGCCGCGACCGGTCCAGTCCGACACGCTGACCCACGCGGCCATGAGAACCGGGACGAAGAGGAATAAACCGAGGATCACCACCACGGGAGAGACAAAAATCCACCCCGCGACGGTGTTTCGCCGCCGTGACTCACTCATCATTCGTCCCGATCCTCATTGCTGTTTCGTCGCTTTACTTGCTGCCAGCGTTGTCGAGCACCGCGGCGAGGTCGGCTTGCGCCTGACGCAAAGTTGCGGCGGTGTCGATCGCCGGCATCTGCTCGATGGTGGCGTTGAGCGAAGAAATGACGTCCATCGCCCCGACCTGAGTGGGTAGGTACTGGGCATAGTCCGCGCCCTTGAGGAACGCGACCATATTCGGGAACTCAGCTTCCCACTGGCTCGCCGCCGACTGCACCGACGGCATGACACCGAAAGCCTTAGCAAATCCCATCTGCGCATCCGTTGACGTCA
>JAEZVQ010000034.1 GCA_023420745.1 Actinomycetes bacterium | reverse complement strand
GGGGTGCCCCTCTCGCCATTCTGAGGGTGGTGGTGTCGCCGCTACGTCGAATGACGCGGTACCGTGCGGGATTCTCAAGTTGTCAGACAAGTTGGCTGGGGTCAGTCTATACTGGGGGAGTCCGACGCGACCTCGACTATGACGATGAGGGTTCTCACGCTATGAAAATCGCGATTCTTCCCGACGATTCCACCATCGGTTCCACCGCAGCTGACCTCATCGAAGCGCTCTACCAGCGCAAGCCCGATGCGGTTCTTGGCATTGCCACCGGATCCAGCCCGCTGGGGATCTACCGCTGTCTCATTGAACGCGTCAACGACGGGCGCCTGTCGTTCGCGCAGGGGCGCGCCTTCATGCTCGACGAGTACGTGGGCATCGCCCTCGACCATCCCGAACGCTACCGCAACTTCATCGAAACGAACCTCGCCTCACAGGTCGATTTCCCCGAAGGAGCCGTCAACGGGCCCGACGGCAATGCCGACGACCTCGACGCGGCCTGTGCCGCCTACGACCAGGCGATTCGCGATGCCGGTGGTGTCGATTTGCAGATCCTCGGTATCGGATCCGACGGACATATCGCCTTCAACGAACCGGGTGAGTCGCTGACCTCACGCACCCACGTCGGTGTCCTCACCGAGCAGACCCGACGCGACAATGCGCGATTCTTTGACGGTGACCTCGACCAGGTTCCCACTCACTGCGTCACCCAGGGCGTCGGCACCATTATGGATGCGCGGCGCATCGTCCTCGTGGCGCAGGGAGCGAATAAGGCTGACGCCGTGCGCGAACTCGTTGAAGGTGGCATTTCGGCGCGCTGGCCGGCCACGATTCTCCAGATGCACCCCGACGTGTGGGTGCTCGTCGACGAAGCCGCGGCGTCGAAGCTCGAACTGGCCGACTATTACCGCGAAATGTGGGACAAGTCCGCGCGGTAGATCCCGCGAGGCGACCCGTCGAGCTCAACCGTGGCGTGGCAACAGTCAGCCCCGGCGATGGTGGTGAGCCTCACCGGGGCGCCACGTCGGTGGTGACGTAAACTGAGACCATGGTTGTCGCCCCCGTGTTCGATTCGCATGACGCGCCCGGTGCACCCGGTTCCCCCGGTGAGCCGGGGATGCCGGATAGTCCCGGTGGTCCGTCGACAGCCACCTCGGTGCTTGAGCGAACCGAGACGCGTGAGGAACGATCCCCCGGAGATGGCGACAGATTTGCCCACTTCGTCCGGCGCGACCGCATTGACGCCGCGATCCTCAACGGGCAGCCGGTGATTGCTCTGTGCGGGAAAGTCTGGGTGCCGATGCGAGATGGCACCAAATACCCGATTTGCCCGCGGTGCCAAGCGCTGCGTGACCAGATCGGAAATACCGGGAAACACTGGCCGTTCTATGACGGCGACTCAACTTCAACACCCACGGGAGGCAATCGGTCGTGACTGACGGGATGGAACGAGCGTCACAGCCGCACACGACATCCCGCACCGACTGGCACCCCCACCTCGACGCCGCGCACACCTCTACTCCGGCGCACGCGTCGGTTGCTGCCGCGTCGTCACTGTCGCCAGCCTTCCCCGCTCGCGCAGCATGGGGAACCGCCGGATCCTTGCGTGCGTGGCAAGCGGAGGCTCTCGAGCGTTACCTCACCTCCGGGCGTGACGATTTCCTCGCCGTGGCCACCCCCGGGGCGGGGAAAACCACATTCGCCCTGCGCGTCGCCGTCGAACTGATGGGCAAAGGCGAGATCACCAAGGTCACTGTCGTGTGCCCCACCGAGCACCTCAAGAGCCAGTGGGCGGATGCATCGGCACGCGTTGGCATTCACATCGATCCGGCGTTTACGAACTCGCAAGGAGTTGCCGGATCACATTTCGACGGCGTCGCGGTGACCTACGCGCAGGTCGCCTCAAATCCGGCGGTTCACGCCGCGCGCACCCGCGAACACCGCACCCTCGTCATCCTCGACGAAATTCACCACGCCGGCGACGCGCTGTCGTGGGGAGACGGTGTCGAGCAGGCTTTCGGGCACGCGACGAAGCGGCTGGCGCTGACGGGAACACCGTTTCGTTCCGATAGCGCGAAGATCCCGTTTGTCACCTATGCCGAGGATGCGGACGGGATTCGCCGGTCGAAAGCGGACTACACCTACGGGTATGCGCAAGCGCTACGCGACAACGTCGTGCGCCCGGTCATCTTCATGTCGTATTCGGGGAATATGCACTGGCGTACGCGCGCCGGAGACGAGGTCGTCGCGCGTCTGGGCGAACCGCTGACCAAAGACATGATGAAACAGGCGTGGCGAACCGCACTCGACCCGAAGGGGGAGTGGATTCCCGCGGTTCTCGCCGCCGCCGACCAGCGGCTGACGCAGGTTCGCGCCACCGTGCCCGACGCGGGTGGTCTGGTCATTGCCTCGAACCAGACGGCGGCACGCGCCTACGCTCGCCAGCTACGCGCGATCACCGGGGAAGCGCCGACCGTCGTGATCTCCGACGACGATTCTGCATCGTTGAAGATTGACGACTTTTCAGCGGGCACATCACGGTGGATGGTGGCGGTGCGGATGGTGTCCGAAGGGGTCGATGTGCCGCGCCTATGCGTCGGGGTGTACGCGACGAACACGGCGACACCGCTGTTCTTTGCCCAGGCCATCGGGCGCTTTGTACGCGCCAGACGACGCGGGGAAACCGCGTCGGTGTTTATTCCATCGGTGATGGAGCTGCTCGAACTTGCCGAGCATCTCGAAGCTGAGCGCGACCATGCCCTCGATCGTGAGGGGGATACGGAGCCGGAGGATATCGTTGCCCTGCGTGAGGCGCAGCGCGGGGAAAAAGCCTCCGACGACCTCGCTCTTCCCGGATTTGAAGCGCTGGATGCGCAGGCTGAGTTCGACCGCGTCCTCTTTGACGGCACCTCATTTGGTACCGGTGCGGATGTGGGCAGTGTGGAAGAACAGGAATACCTCGGGATCCCGGGGCTCCTCGACGCCGACCAGGTGGCGACACTGCTGCGCGCGCGCCAAGCTGAACAGATGAAGACTCAGCGGCGCGAACAGGCAGCGAAGGGCATGCGTGCCGCGAATTCTCACGTGTCCGCACACCGGGTGCGAGCGGCGAAACGCAAGGAGTTGTCGAACCTCGTGGCCACGTGGGCGAGGCGGTCAAACCGCACCCACGCCTCCATCCACAGCGAGTTGCGTTCGCGCTGCGGTGGGCCGGAAGTCGCGCGCGCCTCGACCGAGGAAATCGAAGCGCGCATCCGCCTGTTGCGCGACTGGTTCGTCGGGCGGTTCTGATTGTTCGTCGCCCGGCTTGACCGAGCGAATCAGGGAAGTCGCGGAGCAGGGACGGTCACGGGTCAGTCGTCGAGCGTGAGGTAGCGCGTGGGAATCGCCGCTTCGCCTTCAGAGAGGCGCCAGGCTTGGTAGGGCAGTTCGTTACGCGCTTGACGGTGATGCTCGCGTGCCGCAGTCACCGCCTGCGCTGACCACGCAGCGGGATCAATCTCGCCGTCGACGACGAGCGGGATCTGAAGTGGTCTCGCCCTCGCTTCGGCGAGAACAGCCTGCTGTTGTTCACGGGTGCCGCCGATCACGAGCAGCTCCTCCACCGCGTAGCCATCCTCACCGATGACGCGACCGGCACACTTGCGTCCCCCGACCGTCGATTTCGATGCCGACTTCTTCGCCACGTCGATGCGACGCCCATCCTCATCCGCGCGTTCGACGAGCTTGTAGACCAGTGCCGCAGTGGGGACGCTGGAACCGGTGACGAGCCGCGTACCCACGCCGTAGCCGTCAACAGGCGCGGCACCAAGTGCCGCGATGGCGTACTCGTCGAGATCGGAGGTGACGGTAATTTTCGTCGAGTGGGCGCCGAGCGAGTCGAGCTGACCGCGCACTTTGAAAGCCAAGGCCACGAGGTCACCGGAGTCGAGACGCACCGCCCCGAGCTCCCCGCCGTGCTCGCGGGCGATGCGTACCGCTCGCTCCACGCCTTCGCGAATATCGTAGGTGTCGACGAGGAGGGTCGTTGAGGTGCCGAGCGCGTCGATTTGGACGCGGAACGCGTCGTCTTCACAGTCGTGGAGGAGAGTGAAGGAATGCGCTGAGGTGCCGATCGTGTCGATGTCGTAGCGCACCCCCGCTTCGAGGTTCGATGTGCCCGAAAACCCGCCAATCACCGCGGCGCGCGCGGCGGACACTCCGGCGCGTTCGTGGGTGCGTCGTGACCCCATGTCGAGGCAGGGGCGACCGTGCGCGGCGATGGTCATGCGTGAGGCAGCTGATGCCACCGCACAGTCGTGGTTGAAGATCGACAGGGCGAGGGTCTCGATCATCACCGTGTCGGCGAAAGTGCCTTCGACGGTGATGATTGGGGATCCGGAGAAGTAGCATTCCCCTTCGCGGTAGCCGTGGATGGTGCCGGTGAAGCGGTAGTCAGCGAGGTAGTCGATGGTGTCGTCGCTGACGATTCGCTGCTCGCGTAGCCAGCGCAGCTGCTCGTCGCTGAAGGTGAAACGTTGGAGGGCTTCGAGGAGGCGCCCTGTGCCAGCCACGACACCGAAACGTCGGGTGGCGGGGAGTCGACGCCCAAAAAGCTCAAAAACGCAGGAGCGGTGCGCGGTTCCCGCGCGCAGGGCGGCGTCGACCATGGTCAGTTCGTACATGTCCGTCAAGAACGCGGTGGACGTCGAAGCAGGCATAGCCTCGAGCATACCTGCCGCGGTTTCGAGGTGGCGGGTTTCACGTCGTCGGCGCTTCTATCGCGGCGTTCTCGACCACTAGCCTGGTACCTATGAAGTCAGCCCCGATTGGGATTTTCGACTCCGGTCTCGGAGGGCTCACTGTGGCGCGCGCAGTGATGGACAAGCTCCCCGGCGAAAACGTCATCTACGTCGGGGACACCGCGAATACCCCCTACGGGTCGAAATCCATCGCCCACGTGCGTGAACTGACGCTGCGCGTCCTCGACGAGCTCGCGCTGCGCGGGGTCAAGATGATCGTCATCGCCTGCAATACCGCGACGGCGGCGGTTCTCCACGACGCCCGTGAACGCTACGAGGTGGCCGCCAATATTTCCGTTATCGAGGTCATCAGACCGGCTGCGCGTCGCGCTGTCGCTGCAACTCAGACGGGGAAGATCGGCGTCATCGGTACCGAAGCGACGATCACCTCGGGTGCCTACCGTGACGCTTTGAGCATTGTTCCCGGTCTCACCGTCGTCCAACAGGCATGCCCGCGTTTTGTCGATTTCGTTGAGCGAGGCATCACCACCGGTCGTGAACTCATCAGCGTCGCCGAAGACTACCTCGCTCCGATCAAAGATGCGGACATCGACACCCTGATCCTCGGCTGCACCCACTATCCGCTGCTGACCGGCGCCATCTCCTACGTGATGGGCGACGAGGTCACTCTCGTGTCCTCCGCGGAAGCCACCGCCGACGACGTTTATCGAATGCTCGTTTCCGCGGATGCCATCCGTGAGGAGCCGGGCGCACCAACCCATGAGTTCTTCGGAACCGACGATGACAATGCGCGTTTCACCGAACTGACCAGGCGCTTCCTCGGTCCCGTGGTGACTTCGGTGTCGCGTCTGGAGGTCAGCGCGTGAAACTCACCGTTGTTGGCTGCACCGGATCGATGTCTGGACCGTACTCGCCGACGTCGTGCTATCTCATCCAGGCGCGCGGCTGGGATGAGGAGCGCGAAGTGATGCGCGACTTCTCGATCGTGTTCGACCTCGGGCCGGGATCGTTCGGGCAACTGTGGCGCTACTGCGATGTGCGTCGCCTCGATGCCGTGATCCTCTCCCACCTTCACGCTGACCACATGGGCGACATCATTTCTCTGCATGTCCACCGGCGCTGGTACCCTACCGGACCGCTCGGTCCCGTGATCCTTGCCGGCCCGGATGGGCTGATGGAGCGCGTGCGCGGCATTGACGGCGTGGGTGAAGAAGAAACCTACGAGGGCGTTTTTGACCCGCATATTCTGCGTGCGGGACGGTCGCTGCACGTCGGTCCGTTGACCATTACCCCGTATGCGGCGAACCACACCGTCCCAGCCTTCGGGTTCCGCATTACCGGGCCGTCGGAGGGCGACCCGGATCGTCAAGTGACCATGGGGTACACGGGCGACACCGACACTTGCGATTCGATCATTGAGATGGCCAGCGGCGTGCAACTGCTGCTGTCAGAAGCCGGGTTCACCGCTGCCGACATACCACGCGGCATCCACCTCACGGGTGCGCGAGCCGCCGCCATCGCCCGAGAAGCCGGGGTGTCATCCCTCGTTCTCACCCACATCCAGCCGTGGACGGATCCGATGATCGTCCTCGACGAAGCGCGTGCCGTGTGGGACGGTGCCGTGTCTACCGCCTACGCCGGCGCCACCTACACGCTGTAGCCGCGCTGATGCTCAGCAGCGGGAAACAGTGAGCACCTCGGCAATCCGCGGGGCAATACGCTGGAGGGCTTGTGCCCGGTGTGAGATCGCGTTCTTGTCCTGCGGCGTGAGCTCAGCATTCGACACGGCGTAGCCGTCGGCGACGAAAATCGGGTCGTAGCCGAAGCCGCCCTCACCGCGTGGAGCTGTGAGGAGGCGCCCGTGCATGTCGCCACTGACGACCGTCACGGTATCGCCATCACCGGTGGGCACCACGAGCGCCACCGAGCAGGTGAAATGCGCACCGCGATGCTCATCGGGCACGTCGGTAAGCTGCGCCAGGAGAAGGTCGAGGTTCGCCTGATCGTCACCGTGGCGACCGCACCACCTGGCAGAGAAAATCCCCGGTGCCCCGCCCATCACCTCGACGCACAGTCCGGAATCATCGGCGATTGTGGGCAACCCGGTTGCACGCGCGAGGTGGCGAGCTTTGATCGTGGCGTTGTCGCCAAAAGTCACACCATTTTCGACTGGCTCGTCAATGTCAATGTCGCGCATCGTGACAATGTCGCGTCGCGTCAGACCATCGACGAGCGGGGTGAGGATGGCGAGGATTTCTTCGACCTTGTGGTCGTTGCCGGTGGCAATAGCGAGGCGTGCCACGGTGCTCACGCCTCGCGTGGTGTGTCGAGTGCGGCTCGCTGGAGTTCACGCAGGTGCGCGCACCCGGATTCAGCGAGGTCGAGAAGTGTGAGGAGGTCGGCGCGAGAGAATGTGTCGTGCTCGCCGGTGCCTTGAACCTCGATATATTCACCGCTGCCGGTGACGACCACATTCATGTCGGTCTCAGCTCGCACGTCTTCCTCATAGGGCAGGTCGAGGCGCGCCTCGCCGTCAATGATCCCCACCGACACGGCGGCAACCGAGTCGCGTAGCACCCGGCGACGCTCAGTATCGCGGCGAATGAGACGCTTGTTCTGCCCCCACGCGATGGCGTCAGCAAGTGCGACGAATGCGCCGGTAACCGCGGCGGTGCGGGTGCCTCCGTCAGCTTGGAGGACGTCACAGTCGACGACAATCGTGTTTTCTCCCAGTGCCTCCATGTCGACAACAGCGCGGAGGCTGCGTCCGATGAGGCGAGAAATCTCGTGGGTGCGACCGCCAATCTTGCCTCGCACCGATTCGCGTTGTGAACGTGTCGAGGTCGAGCGTGGCAGCATCGCGTATTCGGCGGTGACCCACCCTTGACCACTGTCGCGTCGCCAGCGCGGCACGCCTTCGGTGAGCGACGCCACGCACAGCACTCGGGTGCGCCCGAACTCCACCAGGCACGAGCCTTCCGCATGGTCGACCCAGTTGCGGGTGAGGCGAACCGCTCGCATCTCGTCCGGGCGACGCCCGTCCGCGCGGGTGGTGGTCGAGGTTGTGGTTGCCGTGGTGGATGCGGTGTCGTCATGTTCAGTCATGGCTCAACCCTACCGCCGTGGTCTAGCGTAGGTCATATGGCTTTGACACCACCGCTCCAGCCGATGCGCGAACCGGACGAACTGCTCGAGGCACTCGACCCTGAGCAGCGTGCGGTCGCCCAACAGGTATGCGGGCCGCTGTGTGTTCTCGCCGGCGCGGGGACGGGGAAAACCCGTGCCATCACCTACCGCATCGCCTACGCCAGTGCGGTCGGTGCTATCGATCCGCGCAATGTGATGGCGGTGACCTACACGCATCGCGCCGGGGTGGAGTTGCGTGAACGGCTTGCTCAACTCGGCGTCCCCCAGGTTCAGGCTCGCACCTTCCATGCGGCGGCGATGCACCAGTTGCGCTACTTTTGGCCGGCTGTCATCGGGGGATCAATGCCGCCGGTTGCTACCCGCACCTACGACCTCGTGCGCACGGCGGCGCAGCACTCGGGTATCACCGTCACCCCGACAGTGGTGCGTGACCTCGCCGCCGAAATCGCGTGGACACAGGTGATGATGTGCGAACCGGAGCACTACCCGGAGGAAGCTGCCCGGCTGGGGCGAACACCGCCGGGCGACACGGATTTTTCTACCGTTGCCACCCTCATCGACGCCTACGAAGAGGAGAAGAAACGCGCCGAGGTCATTGACTTCAACGACACGCTGATCCTCATGGTGGCAATGATGTCGCGTTATGAGGACGTGGCGCGGCAGGTGCGTTCCCTCTACCGATCCTTCATTGTTGACGAGTTTCAAGACGTGTCGCCACTGCAGTTCGCCCTACTCAACCAGTGGGTGGGGCAGCGTCACGACGTGTGCGTCGTCGGGGATGTGGCTCAGACGATCTACTCATTCGCTGGTGCGCACCCGCGCTACCTGCGTTCCTTCGCCGATTGGCAGCCGGGGGCGCGATGCGTCGAACTCAACCGCAACTACCGTTCCACTCCGCAGATCGTGTCGGTGGCCAACGCGGTGATGCATCGACCGTGGAGGCGAGGAGACAGCACCGTCGACGGGGTCGTCCAGCTTCACGCCCAGCGGCCGAGTGGTGAAGCGGTGCGTTTCGACAGCTATGCCACCGACGAGGATGAAGCCAATGGTGTCGCCCAGCGTATCCTCGACCTCCACCGTCGCGGGGTAGCGTGGGAGGACGTCGCGGTGATTTTCCGCACCAACGCGCAATCTCCAATCTTTGAAGAGGCGTTGACGCAACACGGTATTCCCTTCGCCGTGCGCGGAGGGGAACGGTATTTTGAGCGCGGTGAAATCGTGCGCGCCATGGTCATCCTCGAACGGATGGTCAATCAGGGTGCCGACATTAACCCCGACTACGACGCCGACGACCTCGTTACCACCGTGCGCAACGTCGCACGCGAAGGCGGGTGGCGACCGCAGCCACCGTCGGGGCGTGGAGCCGAACGTGGAGTATGGGACAGCCTCAACGCGTTGATCACGCTGGCTGGCGAACACCGTGACCTCACGCTGCGCGACTTTGTCGCCGTGCTGAAAGAACGCCGCCAAGCCCAGTACGCTCCGCGCGGCTGCGGTGTCACCCTGTGCACCATGCATTCGGCGAAAGGCTTGGAATGGGATGCGGTTTTTGTCACCGGGTGCGCGGAGAAGCTCCTGCCTCTGTCGCACGCGACGACGAATGACGACATTGATGAAGAAAAACGCCTCCTCTACGTCGGGTTGACCAGGGCGCGCAGCTATCTCGCGGTCTCCTATGCGAAGGCACGCGGTGCTGGTCGCTCGGGCGCGGCGAACCAACTCAGCCGGTTCCTTGAGGGAGTGTGGCCAGGCGAGGACGAGGACAACGCCGAGCACGACTTCCGCCAATGGGGGCGCGGCACGCGCGGCGTGCGTGGGGCACAGCCGCCGCGGCGGTTCGACATTGATGAAGCGTTGGCGGACAGTCCCGTCGAGGTGCGCGAACTCTATGACGACCTCAAAGAGTGGAGGATTGAGCGTTCACGCGCTCGCGGATGCCCGGCCTACACCGTGATGTCGAACCGGTCGCTGTTTGAAATCGCCAGCCTCAAACCGACCTCCGCGGAGGAACTGCTGTCGATCCACGGCATCGGTGCGAAAACGGTGGATGACTACGGGCAGGAAATCCTCGCCATTACGACCGCTCGCTGATTGGCACCGGGTCGAGGAGCGACACCCGGCAGGTGCAGTGCGGGTGCGGTTCCCACAGAGTGCGCTCGACACTGAGGTCGCCGTCAATAAACCGCACCTCGCCCGGGGCGAAAAGCAGGCGAAGCGACGGTGATGCGCGGTAGCCGACCACGGTGTCGGCATCGACGATGTCGCTGACAGCGCGGGCGAGCAGGAGCGCGGTCAAACGGTCGAGCGTGTCCGAAATCGCCGGTGCAGGCTGGGTAATCGAGTCGCGTTGGCGGCGCACCCACTGCGGGTCGACGCTGCTGGCGTGGAGATCCATACATTCCACGCACGGGGTGATTCCCACGCGCACGTAGGGACCGATTTGTGCTTCTTCCTCGCCGCGTACGACGACGAGGTGGTCGAGCCCGCGCAGATGAAGATCGGTCAGTGCGGCTCCCGAGGCGGTGCGAGCAAAAATCGGGATCGTCAACGCGGGTTCACGACTGGGCTCACTGAGGCGCTGCACCCACTGCGGCGACATTGCGCAGGTGAGGTCGGCAACCGAAGCGCCCGTGGCGTTGACGATGGCAATGCGGGTGAAGCCCGCGCGGGTGAGTTCGTCAACGAGTGCGTCGAGGAAGGTCGCGAGCCCTGGTGAAAACAGCGGGTCGGGCAGCGCGTGGACGCGCAGCGTGATTGCCGCGGTCGCACGTGCTGACAGGCAGCGCGTATGCCCGTCACGCAGGAGGACGCGCCGCTGTTCAGGATCGTCACCGACCGTGTCAGTGTCGGTGACGAAGGACGCGCGTCGCATCGCGTCGACGAGCGGCGCATGATCTTCACCGAGTTCGCGAGCCCGTCGCGTCCGCGGGGAGAGGTTGCGGTCGCTGCGCAGCGAATCGAGGTAGTCCTGCTGGGATTCGGTGAGACCGGCGAGGGTGTGGGCGCGGCGCCCGCAACCGATTTCGCTCACGCCATCGGGGTAGTGGAATACGGCGGTTCCAGGGGTGAAGAACATGGATCCTCCTCGCAGGTGGTGCGGCGGTCGAAGCGTTGCCCTCAGCGTCGCACGCGTCGACCACCGACCGCTACACCCCACCTCGCACCTGTGGAAAACGATGGTGCGTTTTCCGTGATTGCGCGCAGTTATTTGTGAGTTGTCGCATCTCCTTCGGAGTCTTGTCCCGGTTCCAATCCGCTTGCCCATCCGAGTGTGCCGTCGAGAAGGCTTTCCAATGCCGCATCGATATGTGCTTCTGATTCAGCGCGGCGTGCCCGCCGTTGGGAGAAGCCCTCAGGATCCTCAAGGTCTTCACGGGTCGGAGCGAGATCGGGGTGCGTCCACTGGGCGTCGCGGGTGGCAAGGTCGTGGTCGCGCATAATGGTGCGCCATAGTCGCGTCGCTTCCGCGATATTGCCCGGCTGAAGCCCCACACCGATGAGTTCACGCAGCATCGTATCGATGGGATTGTCGGCAATGCGGCGTCGACGCAGGATTTCGTTGAGCTCCTCGACATGCGGTAGGAACGGTCGTGCTGCTTCGACAGTGACGACTTCAACCCATCCTTCAATGAGTGCAAAGAGTGTTTGCAGCGCGTCAATGGCTGCATCTTGAGCGTCGGAGGCGCCGTGATCGATGTGGATTCCCAGAGCGTGCGACACCGACTCGATCTGAGTCGGGTCGTCGAGCCCCGCCTGATCCATCATCCGTTCCAAACCGACGACAGAAACTTTCGTGTGCGCACAGTAGTTGCTGATGATTTCGAGGATGCGCGTGCGTAGCCACCCGACGGAGGCGAAGAGGCGGGCACGTGCTGCTTCTCGTACGGCGACGAACTGGCGAACCTCGTCGAGGGGGATGTCGAACCCCTCAGCGAAAGCATCGACGTTGACGGCAACAAGCGCGGTATCTTGCGAGGATGTCATCGGCATTCCCGCGTCGCTCAACCCCAGCGCCGACTGAGCCATCTTTGATAACGCATTGCCGACCTGGGCGCCCACGAGTTGCGCAGCGAGTTGAGAAAAAAGGGATCGTGAGGAGATCGCGTCGGCAATTCCGGCAATCATCGGATCGTCAGCGGCAGCGAGGGAGCTTTCCACTGCGTCGGTCAGTTCCTTGGAAATGGCGTTCGCCACCGGTTCGACGATGGTTTTCCACGCGTCGATCGTGCCGTCAACCCAATCGGATCGACGCCACACGTGACGGTTGCCACGAGCCGGGTCGAGGGTTGTTACCGTGTCCAGCCACAGGTCAGCTGTCGTTAAGGCTTGGCGTAGCTGTACGCCAGTCGCAGCCGACACCGGTGTGTCAGATGCTGTCCACGCCCCGGATCGCGCCAGTGATTCTGCTAGCGTCCAGTTCACCGGGCCGGACGACGAATTCATCATCATCTGATACTGGTGGGCGAATGCGTTGAGTTCGGCGGGGGATGACGGCATCGCCGCCGCCATTCCTGGAGGCATCATCTCCATTGGGTTGACACCGGAAGCGCGGATTTGCTCAATCATCGGTTCCGCTGCCTCGCCAAGGAATTGTCTCAGCATCTGTTCCCAGGGTTGGGCATCGCCATCGCCGGGCATCGATTGGTAGTGCGCATCATCGTTCGACATAGCACCACGGTACCTGGGGTGTGTATCGAATAACACATGGGAGGTGCGGATTGAGCTAAGGATGAACGACAATAGCCGTATGAATGACTTTCCGTCCCTCACCGTGCCGGGATCGTTACCCGATCCCCACAGTTCGTCGTCTTCTCACTCGTCCACCCCCGGCACGTCCGCGGTGACCGTGCAGGAGAAGCGGAGAAAGCGCGACGGAAGAAAGTGGCTGACGATCGGTCGGTTGTGGGCGCTGATTGTGGTGTCGGTGGGGGTGCTCGTTTTCGTCCTCATTGGAATCCCAATGCCCTACGTCATCGAAAAACCAGGGCCGACATTTGATGTGCTCGCGCGCGAGGCGGGCACGCCGCTGATCGACATTGGCTCAGATCAGGCGACGTACACGTCTACCGGCGAATTACGGATGGTGACGGTGTCGAGTTTCGGTGGTCCTGGTCGCACAGTGACGCTGTCGCAGCTGATTGAAGCGTACTTTGACCCCTCGGCGGTGATCCTCAAGGAAAGCGACGTCTACCCTTCCGATCTGACATCTGATGAGCTTGACAAGATTTCGCAGGCGCAGATGGAGCAGTCACAGTCGACGTCCGCTGTTGCGGCGCTTGAGGAACTCGGTTACGAGGTGCCCGCAGTGGTGACAATTAGTGCAGCCGTGCCCGGTTCTCCCGCTGAGGGAAAAGTCGAGGATGGTGATATTCTCCGTGCGATTACCACGCCCGATGGGGTGCGTCACGAGATTACCTCCGCGTCAACGACGTTTTCTTTGCCAAAGACGCTCGAGGCGGGTACGCCGATTGTCCTCGAGGTGCAACGTGGCGACCAGACTCTGACTATCGCCTCGGAAACCTACCGTCCAGATACGATGGCTCCTGAGGATTCCGGTTCCAAATTCGGCATTTATCTCAGCGTCGACGCGACACTTCCTTTCCCTGTCACCGTCCACCTTGAGGACGTGGGCGGCCCTTCGGCGGGTTTGATTTTCGCTCTGGGCATTATCGATGAGCTCACCGGCTCGACTTCTGTCAATGGTGTTTCTGTGGCTGGGACTGGTGCGATCTCCTATACCGGTGACGTCGAGCCGATCGGCGGCATTGTTCAGAAGATGCATGGAGCGACACGAGATGGGGCTGTCTGGTTCCTCGCTCCGGTTTCGAACTGTGATGAAGTGGTTGGTCACGTGCCTGCCGGGCTTGAGGTGTGGCCGGTGGCGACATTGAAGGAAGCACGCCACGCCCTGGAACTGATTCGAAACGGTGCCACCATCGACCACCCAACCTGCGACGCAATAGTTGGTGACAGTACCACATGAACTGTCGGGATTACCCGATAGCGCAGTAGAAGCGTCTCGACTGTATTTCAATGTGGCGAGGAGTCGCGCCAGCGTTATGAGCGGTACTCAACGAGGCTGGGGCATCGAGTTTCGCTAGACTGGTGGGGACGGTGGCAAACCTCGTTGACGCGCGTGGTTTGTGCGCGTCCCCGAGGAGAAGCTACGCAAAGGAGATCCCCCGGTGTTTCAATTCCCCTCAGCGAACGATTTTGACCGATGGCGCAACCCTCGATCCTCCGGTGAGGGGACAGAGACTGCAGCGAGCTCCGGTCGAGGTAACGGTGGTCGAGGCGGTGGTCGTGACGGTCAGCATCCGTCCTCTGGAGGTTTCTTTACTCCGGCACGCCTGACCGTAGAGATCCTCGCGATCGTCGGTCTCTTTGTCTTCGCGATGTCGAAAGTGTGGACGGAAATCCTGTGGTACAACCAAATCGGTGCCGCGCGGGTGTTGTGGACGAAGTGGCTATCTATCGGCGCGATTGTTGTGGTGGCGACACTCGTCAACGCCACCATCGTGGAGCTGGTTATTACTCGCGCCTACGCGCGTCGCCCAGTGCGTCCGCTCGGCGCCGCAAGCCTCGCACTCCAGGAGTATCAGCAACTTCTTGAACCGTTGCGCCGGCTCATTTTTTGGGGGGTGCCGCTGGTCTTTGGTTTGTTCACTGGTGCGAATCTCGCCGGTGATTGGCGAGCTATCGCGATGTTCGTCCACCGCACAGGGTTTGGAGTTGCTGACCCTGCGTTCGGTCACGACGTCAGCTTCTACGTTTTTGTCCTCCCAGTACTGACCATGGTGATGTCGCTGATGACATCGGTCATCGGATTCGCCATTGTTGCTGCTGCTATCGTCCATTTCCTTTACGGGGGGATTGTGTTGGCGCCGAGACCGCGAGTAACTCGGGCTGCTCGACGCCAACTTGGCATCCTTGCTGCAGTGATGTCGCTGATCGTGGCCGTGCGCTACTGGTTGCGACCCTACAGCCTCATGTCTGCGGTGGGGAGTCCGACCGATGGTGCTCTCTACACGGATGTTCATGCCACCTTCCCCGCGCAGACGATTCTCGCGGTCACGTCGGTAATCGTGGTCGTTCTTTTCCTGATCGCAGCATTTCGCGGTAGCTGGCATCTGCCGGTTGCTGGCGTCGCCGTCACTGTTGTGTCAGCTATTGTCATCGGCTTGGTGTATCCGGCGGTGATTCAACGCTTCGTCGTTGAACCGAACCGGCGTGCCCTCGAAGCTCCCTACATTCAACGC
>JAEZVQ010000015.1 GCA_023420745.1 Actinomycetes bacterium | reverse complement strand
CACCGTATCTCGGTCACGCCACCGCGGTTGGCGCCCTCGCCGCAAGTGTCGCGTACGAACAGGGGGAACAGTGGCTCGACGACACGCTGGCTTATATTGATGCCACCTTCGACCTCATGGGGCACATGATCGACAACTCGCCGCTGTCGTGGACACGACCCGAGGGCACCTACCTCGCATGGATTGACGGGCGTACCATCGACCCCTTCGACCCGGCGCGTCTCATCCTCGAACGTGCCGGCGTGATGGTGAATGCCGGTGCATCATGCGGTTCGACATTTGACAGTTTCGTCCGTTTCAATGCGGCGAGTCCACGCGCAGTAGTGGAGCGCGCACTCGACCGAATCCTCAACCTCGCCGCACGATAGGCGCACATGCGCCCAGCAATCCTCGCTGCAGCTCAGTCGCGACGGATAACGACATTGTCAAGTACGCCGATCCCCTCAACCTCACATTCCATGCGTTGACCGGGCTGAAGAGGCCCGCACGCCCCCGGTGTGCCGGTTGCAATGATGTCGCCCGGCAGTAGCGTCATCACCGATGACACGTAGGCAATCAGCTCGGGGATGGAGTAGATCATGTCGCGTGTGTTGCCGACGACCCGTGTTTCCCCATCGACGCGTGCGGTGACGTCGAGCATGTCGAAATCGAACTCGTGGTCGACTTCAATCCACGGGCCAATCGGGCATGACGAGTCGAATGATTTCGCGCGAGTCCACTGCATGTCGCCAACTTGAGCGTCGCGTGCAGTGAGGTCGTTGACGATGGTGTAGCCAAAGATGACGTCACGCGCCTGCTGTGCAGGAATGTCTTTGCACAGCGTGCGAATCACCACTGCAAGCTCAGGCTCACCCCACACATCCTCGCTCCACGACGGCAGCGCAATACCGTCGCCGGGACCGACGACGCTGGTATTGGGCTTGAGGAACACCTGCGGTGTGGCCGGTGCTTCAAAGCTGTCGCTCCCCTCACTGGGGTAGTAGTTATTGGCTGCTCCGATCACTTTTGACCGCGGAATCACCGGGGATAGCAGACGCACGTCGTCGAGGGTGACGATCTCGCCGGAAGGTTCGACTTCTTGGAATAGCGGATCCCCTTTCAGCCCTTCAATGCGGGTGCCACCGGGGGTGAGGACACCAAATTTCGGTTCTGATCCGGTGGTGTAGCGAACAACTCGCACGGGGATCCTCATTTCTCTCGACTCAAGGAGACGCTCAATAGCGAACGTCATCCGATGCTCCTAGTGTAGAGCGCGTCGCAGGATTGGATGCGAAGCGCGGATTTGGGACAATTGCGGTCATGGAGCGCACACTCAACGAACGACTCGATGACCTCGACGATGACGGGGCTCTCGACGACTCTACCGCGCTCTACGATATGTTCACCTCGTGGGCTGAATCGGGTGGGCGCCCCCTCTACCCGCATCAAGACAGTGCTCTCGTCGAGATCCTCGACGGCCACCACGTCATTGCTGCCACGCCGACGGGCTCGGGGAAATCAATGATCGCACTCGCTGCGCACACCGTGTCGTTGGCGCGCGGTGGACGCTCCTACTACACGGCACCACTCAAAGCCCTCGTGTCAGAAAAGTTCTTCGACCTCGTTCACCAATTTGGAGCGGACAACGTCGGGATGATTACCGGTGACGCAAGCGTCAACTCCAACGCGCCGATCATTTGCTGTACCGCGGAAATCCTTGCCAATATGGCGTTGCGGGACGGTGCTGACCTTGACACCGACATAGTGGTGATGGACGAGTTCCACTTCTACGCTGACCGTGATCGCGGGTGGGCGTGGCAAGTGCCGCTACTTCAACTCACTCGCGCTCAGTTCGTCCTCATGTCCGCCACACTCGGGGACGTCTCGTTCTTCGTTGACGATCTCGAACAGCGAACCGGGCGGCGCGTCTGCGTCCTCACCAACCCAACACGACCGGTTCCACTCGAGTTTTCCTACACCAGTCAGCGAATTGAGGACATTACTGAGCGTCTGGTCGCCGACGGTCGCTTTCCGCTCTACATTGTTCATTTCAGCCAGGTCGAGGCCACCCATACGGCTGCGCGTCTTGCCGCCACGCCACTCGTTGACGAGCAGCGACGTCGCGCCATCAAAGACCACATTGCCTCGATCCGGTTTTCTTCACCGTTTGGCTCGCGTTTACGGCACTTCCTGGTCAACGGCGTCGGCGTGCACCATGCGGGGATGCTGCCGCGCTATCGCCGTGTTGTCGAGCAACTGACGCAACGTGGTCTCCTCGCAGCAATATGCGGCACCGACACGCTCGGAGTGGGAATCAACGTGCCAATCACCACTGTAGTCATCACCTCCGCAGCGAAGTTTGACGGGCGCAAGGAACGCCTGCTCAAGGCCCGGGAGTTCCACCAGATTGCCGGTCGAGCCGGTCGAGCCGGGTTCGACACCGTGGGGTATGTCGAGGTTCAGGCACCACCTGAGGAGGTCGAACGCTACTATCAGGATCTGCGCAACCGTGAACGCGCACGTCAGGGAAAACCAGAAAAGAAGCGCGCGAAACCCGCGAAGCGCAGTAGCGCAGACGGTGGGGTGTCGTGGTCGAAAGACACTGTCGACCGCCTCATTGCGGCAAGCCCGGAGCCGATGCAGTCCCGCTTTCGCATCACCCATGCGATGGTGCTCAACGTATTCTCGCGCGGTGGCAATATCACCGAACGGCTACTCGCCCTCGCCACCCAGAACCACGACCGCCACGGGGAAGCGAATCCGCATTTGCGTCGCCTCGGCGACATTTACGCCTCACTGCGCCAGCTCGGCGTTCTCACCACCCGCAGTGCCGAGGAGGTGGCACGTGACGGCGGTGAGCGCCTCGTCCTCGCGGATACGACGAGCATGGATTTTGCTCTCAATGCCGACCTCGCTCCTTTCGCGCTCGCCACTTTTGACCTGCTTGAGCGCGAAAGCCCAGACTATGCTCTCGATGTTGTGTCAGTCGTGGAATCTGTGTTGGACGATCCGATGACACTGCTGCGCGCGCAGCAAAAGGAAGCGAAGGACGAGGTTGCCACCGCGCTTCGCGCTCAAGGTGTGAGCTACGCGGAGTTGATGCGAGAGCTCGACGACACTACCTGGCCGCGCCCCCTCAATGACCTCATTGACTCGGCCTTCACCACGTATCTCCAGACGAATCCGTGGGCGTTGGAATTCCGCCCGTCACCAAAATCGGTGGTGCGGATGATGGTCGAGCACGCTTTGACATTCAGTCAGACGATTTCCCGCTACGACCTCGCGATGAGCGAAGGGGCGTTGTTGCGCTACCTGTCCGACTGCTATCGTGCGATGATCCAAATCGTCCCCGACACGGTACGAACTGACGAGGTGCGCGCCATCATCGACTGGCTGCGTCAACTGATTACCAGCATCGATTCGTCGTTGCTGGACGAGTGGGCTGCACTCGCTGGCGACGATGAGGCGACGGCACGCCCGAACCATGTCAGCGACGACGAAGAACGGGCATTCGGCGCGGACGCAACCGGCCACGTCCCCCTCGTTGCC
>JAEZVQ010000181.1 GCA_023420745.1 Actinomycetes bacterium | reverse complement strand
CCCGCGTGAGTTTGGCTATGAGACGGCCGCTCCGCTAATCTTGAACTCGTGCGTAAACGCACTTGGGCCTATAGCTCAGTCGGTTAGAGCGCTTCCCTGATAAGGAAGAGGTCGCTGGTTCGAGTCCAGCTAGGCCCACGGTGGTTTTCTGATCCCACGGAGAAATGGAGATTTCAGTGAAGTCTCGCTCCACTGCCGGTCGGGTTGCACGAGCAATGACCCGACTCTTCATCATTGGATGCATCGGTAGCGTGGTCGGAATTCTCATCAACGATCTCTCGCAGCGCGACGGCGTCTGGCATCGACTCGATACCGACGACTGACGACGCCACGCTCACGAGAGGTGAGCGCCGGGGCCATGGCGCAATTGGTAGCGCACCTGCTTTGCAAGCAGGGGGTTACGGGTTCGAGTCCCGTTGGCTCCACAGTGACGTATTAGACCAGCAATTCGTGTGACATTTCACCATAACGTGTTGGCATAGCGATTCCAGAAGCGAGAAGATCGTTTGTTTTCAGGATTGGTTCTACGTGTGAGGTGAGCCAGTTTTCCCGAAGACCGGATCTCGTGGCAACGTAGTCAAGAGCTACGAAAACCTTATAGATCGAGCGATCGCCGAACTGACGATAGTTTCGTTTTGCTCGCCGAGCGATATTGGGAAGAAGCCCAGGACTGTCAAGAACCGAATGGTTCCACAGTTTTGCACAGTGAGCGATGCGGTTGCGGAGGTAGACAAACGATCGAACCTGGCTCGGTAGAGTGGCTGGAGACACGTTCATCGACTCTGCCATCGCATGCAGTACCCCAGATTTCCCCGAAGCCTCGATGAGGCGAGACAAGCTACCAAATGAGAAAGCTTCCACCGCAACCCAAATTGGCATTCGTTCATAGGCTTCGATACTGAAGGAGTTCCCGGTCTTGATGTTATCTCGGTAATGAGATACAAAAGCTTCTTTGCTTCGATCCAGATTCGACAGGGCATGCTCTTCAACACGTTCAGCGTTTGGGTCAGCTGACTGGGTAAATCCCAGACCGCGAGAAAATGCTCCTTGGGGTGCGACATACTGTGCGTAGTAATGTGCGAATCGAGTTCGGAGGAGGACTTCGAGAGGATGCAGAACATCACTGCACACAGAGACTAAGTTCTGTTCGGTCTCGTAGAGGTTGCGGACTATATCAAACGATGAACCTTCAATGAATCGGTTGTTGCCTCCTGTAGGGTCGATTTGCCAGTATCGAAAATACCCCGAGAGACGGTAGTAGCTTACGCGGGCGAGAAACTCAGCGGCCGACGCGGTATCGGAGATAGTCATGCCTCGTTCTTGAAGCAATGCTACTTGCTGTTCGTAGCTGAGCCAGCACTTATCCATTGATGTCCTCAATATGGATGGCCCCGGTCATTTGTGCATGGTTCCTCGCGGAACTATAGGCCTGACCGGGGTTCTATCAATTCCCATGCTAGCCCGGTATCGGCGCGTGGGCAAGGGTGACAGCAAAGTGCCACGGAGATTTCATGACGATCTCGTCGAACACTACCCCGGTGCTTACCCGCTAGATCTCGCCGCGGTCACCCCCATGAGCCATGAGTTCCAGGCTGCAATGACCAGCATTGGCATCGTGTCCACACCGATTGAAAACCTCATTTCGATGACGCCAGAAGGTGCGATCAGCACCGACTATCCTGATGTGCGCATCACCGGTCGCATCGCGCGACTCCTCGACTACGCCATCCTGGAACAACTCGCCGCCACCCGCGTCAGTGTGTATCTCGCGCTGGTGAATGGGGCACGTGGCGCGAGAAGCCTCCGAGTATCTCATTGAATGCGGGTACGTCTGGGCGCGTACCCTCGTTGACGAAATCGCCCGCCGGTTGATGCAGCGAGGATTCCTGCCCGATTGTGATTCGATCAAATTCTTGACAAGTGGCGAAATTCAAGTGGTGTTTGACAACGATGCGACCCGCGAGGAAGTGCACGACATTGTCCGCACCCGGGCACAGGCACGCCCACGCACTGTTACTCGATGGTGGGCATCGGCAACGTCTGGCAGCTAATCCGAGAATCTCACAGGCGCCGCGGATTCGGTGCCACCACCAGATCCGGCGCGAGCATCACGCCTGGACTGACCATACGACAACTCCCCGGCAGGTTGCCCCGCCGGGGAGTATGTCAGTCAATAGTTACTCAGGCTTCGTCAACCGGTTCAGCCGGAGTTTCGGGAATCTCGACATCGGTATCGAGATCCGCCCAGTATTCCTCAGCCCAGGGGTCCTCGACCGGCTGGGAACGGCGCCACAGAATATAGCCGGCTCCCGCAGCCACAGCGGCGAGCGTCGTCCACCCGAACACCTTAGCGAAGGTGTGGCGCTTTGCCGGCTTCGTCAACGCCTTCGAGGTGGCTTTGCCGGCGCGGCTGGCACGTTCAACAACGGTGCCGGAACCCGAGGCGGCCTTGTGCGCTTCGCGCGCTGCATTCTCGATGCGCGGCAGATAATCCTCGACGACCTTTTCGTGAACATTATCGATGTAGGGGCGAGCCTTATCGACTGCGTCCTCGATGCGTGGAGCAGCGACCTTCACGGTCTCATCCCACAGCTTCTGGGCGCGCGGAGCAACCCAGTCGACACCCTCTTCCGCAAGTGTCGACGCCTTCGCCACCAGATTCTCACCGTGGCGCGCCGCCGCTTGGGACAGGGCATCTGCTTCTCTCTTCAGCTGCTTTGCGTCGAGATTCTTTCCCATGTTTGCCTCCAACGTATAGCCAACGCTTCCAGGTAGCGTGACACGCCAACACTGGACGTACCCTTCCTATTGTGCCGTGATTCGCCACGATTTGCAGACGCTTCGATATCAGTGAACAAAACACCAGCCGGCGCGACAGTCCGGGGGCGAACGTGACACACTAGCGAACATGGAAGCAACGATTCATACCACCCTCGGCGATATCCGCCTCGAACTGTTCCCCAACCACGCGCCGGTGACTGTGCGCAACTTCGTTGAACTAGCGCGCGGCGAACGCGAATGGACACACCCGGACACCGGTGAAAAGACCACGGAACCCCTCTACGACGGCGTGATTTTCCACCGTGTCATTGACGGCTTCATGATTCAAGGCGGTGACCCGCTCGGTATGGGAATCGGCGGCCCGGGATACAACTTCGACGACGAAATCCACCCCGAACTTAACTTCAACGAGCCCTACGTACTCGCGATGGCGAATGCTGGGAAGCGGATGGGACGCGGGACGAACGGATCCCAGTTCTTCATCACCGTCGCCCCAACACAGTGGCTTTACGGCAAGCACACGATCTTCGGTCGAGTTCTCGACGACGAATCGAAAGCTGTCGTCGATGCGATCGCGACGACACCGACGGGCGCGCAGGATCGACCCCTCACCGACGTTGTCATCACCTCGATTGACGTCGACGCGATCGACTAATCGCTCATCTCGCCCCACTGTTCCTCATGAGTGACGAACCTCGTTTCGGACAGCGCGGACATCAGACTCGACCCGGATGCGGATACCATCCCCGGGTCGAGTCGGTGTCGGTGTGTAAACGCTGCCAGCGACCCACCTGTCCCGATTGCACGGTGAGAACCGAGGTGGGGACGGTGTGTCCCGCATGTCTGTCCACGCCAACACCGCCACGTGCCACCATGATGACGGCGCGAGGAGCGCGATCGCCATTCCAGGCGGTGGAACGCGCGTCGATGACAGCGATCATCCTCGTCGCAACAGTTGTCGTTTCGCTCATTGCCTTTGTGGTGCCGCCGGTGTATTCAAGTCTCGGCTACTACGCTGCGGCAAGTTACGCACACCCGTGGCGGTGGGTGAGCGTAGCACTCGTCCACGGTGGTCTTATCCACTTGGGGCTCAACATGCTTGCCCTGTGGATGGTTGGACCGACAGTGGAACGCGTGTTTGGGAAATGGCGGTTCCTCGCCCTCTATCTGTTTGCCACGATTGGCGGCTCACTCGGTGTCTTCATCTCGGCTGTGACGGGCATGATGTCGGGCTTCGTCTACACCGTCGGTGCCTCGGGTGGGATCTTTGGTCTGTTTGCCGCGATCTACGTCATCCAGCGGCGCTTCGGTATCGACACGCGCGCGATCACGGTACTCCTCGTCGTCAACCTCGCCTACGGTTTCATGGTCTCCGGCGTGTCCTGGCAGGCACACCTCGGCGGGATGATCGTCGGTGCGATCGTCGCATGGATCTTACTGACCACGATGGAACCGAAACCGGGTCGTACCGCACAACGCATCGCGGTGGAATCCGTGATGACCTGTGTTGCGATTGCGGCAGTGCTCGCCCTCATCATCATCGCGCTGCCGAGCCTCTTGGCATTGACTGGCTAGAGGAACCGATCGGCTACAGGTGCTGATAAAAGAAAGAGCCAAATACAGCGGCTGTAACGAGATGCTGGTGTGGTAGTCACATTCCGCTGTCGTGTCTGCGCTGTCGCGTTTAGCGCCAGCGCAGCGTCATGAGGAACCCGACTAGCATCACCACGACGCCGATTCCGAGGTTCCAGTTGCCGATCTTCGGGATCGGGTACTGTCCGCCGGACATGTAGTAGATGACCAGCCAGATCAAGCCCACGAGCAGCAGCGTGACGAACAGCGGCGCATACCAGCGTGGCGACATCGGGATGCCATCGGTCCAGTTCGTGATGTTCATGTCATCGGCTTCGACGACGTGACCGTTCTTCTTTCGCTTCCGTGACTCAGGCACGCTGATACTCCTTAGCGGTGGGACTTGCACGCTATTCCTGTCGGTAGTGTACGACACCGCAGGGCTCAGCCCCTATCCCATGCCACGCTGCCTATGATGAGAACCATCACCTGCTCCGTCACGGTTGAGAGGAGAGCTCGGGATGCGTCGCCGACCACTGTCGCTTCGCCGCACTGTCGGCAGCATTGGGGTGCTCGGCATTGTTGCGATCACCGGCATGATGACGGTGTGGGCAACGACCGGTCACAACTCAGGGGCACGCCATGAAGGCGACCTCCACGCTCTCGTGATGAGGAAAATGACGGAGGTCGACGCGGCGCGCGAAGAAACTGAACAATTGCGCAACGATGTCGAACAGCTACGGCGAAATGCAGGTGTTCCCGAGGATCTCACTCACCAGCCCGGTGAGATCAGGGCACGCACCTACCGGGGTCCAGGCGTGACGGTGCGTTTAACGGATGCGCCGATTCCCGACCCGATTCCCGAGTCGCTCAGTGCCGACGACCTCGTCATCCACCAGCAAGATATTGAAGCAGTATTTAACGCGCTGTGGAGTGGTGGCGCTGAAGTGCTGGGAATTCAGGGCGTCGAGGTGCGGATGAACTCGACTGTGGCCTGCGTTGGCAATGTCATCACCATTAACGGACGGCTGTTTTCGCCTCCCTACGAGATCTCGGCGATTGGAAATCGCGAGCAGTTGCGAGCCGCTCTCGACAACTCGGAGCAGGTGGGGATCATCCGTCAATATGCTGCGCATTTTGGGCTCGGATACCAGGTCAGTTCCGCCGACGACGTGACAATTGCCGCACAGAATGAGAGTGGCGGGCTCAGCTATGCCACAATTAGGGGCGATGACTAGCGCAATCGACACTCCGCTTCCGAAACGCGCGCAGCGCCACCGTGACAACGGGAGGAAGAGCGGACCGGGTCTGTTTTTCAACATTGTGGGAATTATCGGCGAGATTCTCATTACTATCTCGCTGGTGCTCGGGCTGTACGTGTTTTGGCAGCTCTACTGGTCGTCGTGGAAAGCGGAGGACATTCGCGACACTGCGGTTGTTGCCTTCAATAACCAGCTTTCGGATGAAAAAACGACAGTTGGTGAGGAACGTTATGACGCTCCTCCTGAGTTCACTCCTGTCGGTCACGGGGAAACGATGGGGATTCTTCACGTACCGAAGTGGGCGATGCAAATTCCGGTCGTTGAAGGAACCGACCAATACCTCCTTGACCAGGCGATGGCGGGACACTATTCCGAAACGCAGCTGCCCGGTGAGGTGGGTAACTTCGTGATGGCGGGGCATCGACGCACCTACGGCAATAACTTCCGTCGTATCGACATCATGAAACCGGGTGACCGGATGGTGATGGAGACGAAGAACGCGTGGCTGGTCTACGAGGTCACCTCACATGAGATTGTTTACCCTGACCAGTGGCAAGTGACCCTCCCGGTACCGAACCAGATGGATGCACAACCGGTAGAGCGACTGATGACATTGACCACCTGTCACCCCGAGTTCGGTAACTCCCAGCGCTACATCCTCTACCTGCGTTTGCACCACTGGGTGGCACGCGACACCGGGATTCCTGCAGAACTTACCTACGAAATCGATGGGAAGTGACATACGGCATGTACGGTTGGATTTTTCGCCACCTTCCCGGACCGACGTGGCTGAAGGTCATCGAAGCCGCGGTGATTATCGCGGCAATCGCCTACGCCCTCCTCGAATGGGGATTCGTGTGGGTGCAAGACACCTTCAACCTCGGTGACAACACCGTCCAACACTAGCGATTCATTCCCGCACGAATGACGGTGTTGCCACCGATGAGCTGGCGCTCCTGACTACTCGTTGCCGTTATTGTTCCCATCCCCCGGCTGTCCCGGGTCGTTGCTTGGCGGCTGTGTTGGCTGCGTCGGTTGCGGCTCCGGTTTCGCTTGAGCGACCGTCACCACGATCT
>JAEZVQ010000163.1 GCA_023420745.1 Actinomycetes bacterium | reverse complement strand
CCGTGGTGGCGGTGACGAAAGCATCAGAGGAAGCCACTTGGCCCACGCGGGTTGCGGGCGTGGTGAAACCCGGTTCGGTGAAAGCTGCGACCAGGCGCGCGTCCGCCGGGAAGGTTGCCGGCAATCCAGGGACCTGGCCGGGCGCGTAACCAAAGGCAGTGGCGTCGGCGCGCGAGTACATGAACTCGCTGCCCACGATCACCTCACGCACCGCCACGTCAGACCGAATCGCTCGCGACCATCCTCGACGTCGATGTCGAGCATGGTTTTGAGGGTATCGAGGTTGATTCGACCGTCGGCGACAATCTCGGGAAAGAGATCGGCGAGCTTGGCGGCAGCCTCGGTGGTGAAGTTCGGTGTGGTCGCAGGAACGGTATTGATCGTGTATGGCATTGATTACTCCATCGTTGTATAGGAAGCAAACCAGAGGGAACCTTATGCCCTTAGGGTTGTCTTCGTTCTCAACATTTGAGATTGCCGACAAACAATTCGTCTCGATTTTAGTTGAACTCTGCACACACGTGCGCAGTATTTTTAGAGAAATTTCCATGACCTACGTGAGCCATTTCGCTCGGATTACGTTGCCACGATACCTTCTCACCCGCCCCAATCGAGGAAATCCCGTGTATATCGACGCGTAAGATTACCCGAGGTGTTCTAATGATCTCGGATGCGTGTACATACTCTGTCGAGAAGCAGGAGTGAAGTGCCGATGACCTCATCACCTGTTGTCATGCGAAAAACGACCGAAGCTGACTTGCCCGATGTGATGGCGATTATTGGGCTCGCCCGTCAGACAATGAGCGAACTCGGGTTCACTCAGTGGAGCGAAGGGTATCCGAGCGAGGAACTCATCGCCAGCGATATTGCACGGGGCGTGTCCTACGTGCTCGTCGATCACGACAACCGCGTCCTTGCCACTCAGGTGGTCTCCTTCGATGAAGAACCCGCCTACGACACCATTGAACGCGGTCAGTGGAACTATCCGGGTGCCTACGCCACCGTCCACCGAGTTGCCGTCCATCCCGAGCAGCGCGGTCGAGGACTCGCGAAACTGCTCCTCGCGGAAGCAGAAAGGGTCGCCCGCGACGCGCAGGTCGCGGTCATGCGAGCCGATACTCACGAAGCCAATCAGCCGATGCGGCGAGTGCTCGATCACGCAGGTTTCCGCCAGTGCGGCCACATCACACTCGGCTCACGGGGAAGTCGCGTCGCCTACGAGAAAGCACTGCAATAGCGCCACAAGACGCTACGGTAGTGCCGCCCCGCGCGACGCGACGACCCCGAGATCAGGCTCAGTTGAAGGATCAGTCGAAAGCACGGTCGAGCCCGCGTCGGCGCAACACCGCCTCGGCGCTCGCCTCGTGACCGACCAGTGCGAGGAAACTCTCGTGCGGGTCACGCGAGTTCCCACGCGACAGAATCTGGTCGCACACCGCACGCCCAGCCTCACGGTTGTACCCGCCGTCACCATCTTTCGCGCCCTCGGTGCGCAACCACTGTTCGACCTCGCCGACCAGAGTCTCCGCCCACAAGTAGGAGTAGTACGCTGCGGAGTACCCCGGCGTAAACGAGTGCGGGAAATAGGTTGAACGGTAGCGTGGTGGCACCAGCGGGTGCGCCACCTGACCGACTTCGAGGGCGTAGCGCTCGAACTCTTCCACACTCATCTGCGCTGCCGTATCCGGCTCCGCGTACCACAGGTGGTCGAGCAGCGCCGCACCGCAATACTCGAGGGTCGCGTGCGCCTCCCCGAAAGTGCGCGACTGTTCCAGCCGCTCGCGCATCTGCTCCGGCATCGGCTCCCCGGTCTCCACGTGGCGCGCGTAGGAGGCGATAACCGCCGGGTGGTATGCCCACATTTCGTTGAGCTGGCTCGGCAGTTCCACAAAGTCGCGTGCCACATTCGTGCCCGACGTCATCGCAAGTTCCGTGGTGGAGAGAAAACCGTGGAGGGCATGGCCGAACTCGTGGAAGAGGGTAATCACCTCATCCCACACCAGCAGCTTCGGCTGCCCTTCCTGGGCGGGTTCAAAGTTCGCGCAGTTGATAATGATCGACTGCCCGTCGGTCGCCGCACACGCCGACACCAGCGGCATCATCCAGGCGCCACCCGACTTGCCGTCGCGCGTGAAATAGTCAGTGATGAACAGCCCGAGGCTCTTACCATCCTCGGTGTGCACCTCGTACACGCGACATGATGGATCCCACCCGTGAAGATCCTCGCGCCGCGTCATCTCGATGCCATACAGCTGCTTCGCCGCTGCGAATACGCCGCGCTCCACCACCGACCACAACTCCAGGTATGGAGCCAACGCCTGGGCTGACACGCCAAGCTCACTGCCTCGACGCTGCTCCTCGTAGTACAGCCAGTCACTGGCTCGCAGCTCGTTAATCCCGTCACGCTGCGCCATCTGCTGGTACGTCTGTGCTTCCTCATCGACGCGTGTCGCCGCCACCGCGGCCACGTCGGACAGCAGCTGACGTGCAGCGTCGACGCTCGGCGCAGTTTCCGACGCGTTGACGAGGTGGGCGTGAGTGGGAAATCCGAGCAGTCGAGCCCGCCGGGTCGATGCGGCAACAATGTCGTGAATGAGCGCGCGCGTATCTGTCGCCTCATCGTCACCCCACCCGCGTCGCATCGACTGATCCAGTAGCTCAGCGCGCAGCGTCGGATCGTCAATCTGCGTGAGGGCAAGCTGGTTAGTGAAGTTATTGAGCGAATATTCGCGACCACCAACCACCACGGGGGTGGCCAGCTGAGTCGACACCCGCTGCTGATACTGATTTGTCAGCGTCCCGATCTCGACATTGAGCGCATTGAGCGTCTCGCGCCCGTCCGCGTCGAGCGCCACACCGCGCAGCATAAAGTCGCGCAGCAATGTCGTGAGCGCGTGGCGTTCCTCACTGCTCAACGTGTCACGGTCAATCGCGTCGAGGACACGATACAGCCCTTCATTGGTGTAGAACTGCGTGGTGGCTTGCGTCAACGGTTCGTTGAGCGCATCTCGCACCGCGTCAAACTCGGCACCACCAACCGCGGAAATCAACGTGAAAACCGGGTTAAGCGCCCAGTCAAACTCGCGATGAATGTCGTCGAGACGACGCAGCACCTCGCGTCCCGTCATCGTCGCTGCGGTGTCGACCAGCTCATTCAGCTCGTGGGTGAATCGGTCGATCGCGTCGCGGGCACGTTCCTCGCACGCACTCGGAGTGAGAAGCGAGAAATCGGGAATCATCGCATCAATGGTCGTAGTCATCGTCATCGTCCTTCGTCAGTGTCGGTATCAGTGCCGCCAAGTCCAAGTGTTCCCGCCACGTCGGGTGGGAAGAACCCCGGGCCTTTGAGGATCTTTCCGTCCTCGCGCAGAATCGGTTTCCCGTCGGCGCCAAGTTTTGACAGGTTCGACGCCTGTACCTCGTCGAGAACCCGGTCGAGGTCAATCCCGCACTCGATTGCCATCCCGTAGATCACGTACACCAGGTCAGCCAGTGCATCCGCCACTTCGACGGTGTCGCGCGTCTGGTCGTCGAGGTCACGTGCTCGCGCCGCCGCTGCTTCGATGGCGGCACGCGCTTCACTACCGTAAAGAGCACCGGTCAGCTCAGCGAATTCTTCCGCAATCAACGACATCCTCATGTGGATGCGATCAAAATCGGTGCGTGGCACATCGGTGTGGGCAATCGGCATCTGGTAGAGCTCGTGGAACTGGCGCACCAGCATCGCTGGAATCCGCGGGTCATAGGGGCGCACTCCCCCACTATCCCCTGCCGAACGTTTCGCAGGATGCTCGCTCAGACGCGCTAACGAAGAATCAAGAAGATAAGGAGCTAAAGCGCGGGTCACGCGCCACGGTTCGTCAACATCGCTGACCGGTTCCATCGGCTCCCCGCGGCGCAGGCTCGCCATCCACACGTCGGTGACACCATCGCGAAACGGCGTGGCACGCTGCAAACCGGTGAATACGAATCCGAGGCGGCGAACCACGCGCCACGATGCTTCGTTACCTACTCGCGCATCCCAGCGCACGGTATCAATGCGTGGATCCTCCCAGGCGTGCTCGACCGCCTGCCGACATGCCGCGCCGGCAATGCCGCGCCCGTGGAAATCGCGCCCCACCCAGTAGGCAAGCCGCACCGATCGATCATTGGTGCGATAACCCGTGAGGAGAACAATACCGGCGAGCCCTTCATCCTCAACCTCAATTCCCCACGTTATTTCAGGAGGGTGAACGTGGCGCGTGTTGCGGATAATGTCGAGGCACTCCTCGCGCGTCGCATCAACGGGTGCGGTCGTCCACTCGCGATTGTCATCCTGGGCAAGCATCGCGTGAAATACATCGAGGTCAGTGTCGTCGAGCAGGCGCAGTGTCACCCGCGTGCCCGCGTCGGTGACGTGTTGAGTTGGAGGATTCGTACTCATTCACTGTCCTTCGTAGTTTCAGCCCACGCGGTGCGCAGGATATGGGCAAAGGCGGCGGTTGGCTGGGCGCCTTCGACGACGAAACGATTGTCGAAGAGGAACACCGGAACCGCATTGACGCCGATCTGCACGCCAATTTGGAAGTCAGAAAATACCGCGGATGCGCTGTCTTGATCTTCGAAAGTGGCGAGCAGGCGGTGACCGTCCATCCCGTATTCCTCACCGATACGAATCAAC
This sequence comes from Actinomycetes bacterium, assembly GCA_023420745.1. GTDB lineage: Bacteria > Actinomycetota > Actinomycetes > Actinomycetales > Actinomycetaceae > Gleimia. The sequence goes on along the minus strand of JAEZVQ010000163.1, from coordinate 1,671 downwards.
GACTCGACATCCGCGAGATTGACGCCGACCTCGAAACGCGCACGCTGGAGCGCCTCGTGAACGCGCATCTCCAACGTGTCACCACCGGTCGTGGTATCGCCCTCGATGTCGTATTCGCGCGCCAATGCGATCAGCCGATGCGCATTCGTGGTCGACGCGACCACTACCTCATCCCAGCGAAACGCGATGCCTTCTTTCTGACCCAGTACGCTCAACGACTCCAGCGCCGCATCGACGTCAGCTCGCGCCATATTCTTCGTGTCTGCGAGATAGTCGGCTTCACTGCGAGGATCAGCGCCGTCGAGGTCGGGCTGAAGGAGGTAGGCGTGCAGACGCACGGTGACGTCGTCTCGGTGCGGGAACTCGCGCAACGCTTGGCGCAGGTGACGCACGCCGAGGTAGCACCACGGGCACGCGACGTCAGACCAGATGTCGATATGCATGGTTTCACTGTAGTCGCCAATCACTGACCGGTGCGCGTTCGAGGCGCCGACCCGGCACGCAGCGACACCGCTGATCTGCCGACAACCGGGCGAGATCACCACCGTTGCCCCGACAATCCGGTAGCGTTCGACCATGATCGATTCTCTCGGGTTGACGTCCGCGCACCTCGGACAGCAGGTGATCGGGGTGTGTGCAGCCTTCGTGTTGTGTTCGCTCCTCGGTGTTGAACGGCATTTCCACCAAAAGGATGCTGGCGTGAAAACCCACGTCCTCGTCGGTGTTGGCGCCTGCGTGTTCACGCTGGTTTCCGCCTACGGTTTCGCCCCGGCACTGACTGACACTGTGACGCTCGACCCGTCACGAATCGCCGCTCAGATCGTTTCCGGTATCGGTTTTCTCGGTGCCGGCGTGATCTTCGTCAACAACGACACGGTGCGCGGATTGACCACCGCGGCGACGATCTGGCTCTCCGCAGCCATCGGCATGGCGTGCGGCGCGTCAATGGTTGGGCTCGCCACACTCACCCTCGCCCTGCACTACGTCGCCGTTTTCGCCATCGGCCCGCTGGCGAATCGCATCCCCGCCACCCACCGCAACGATCGCACCGTGGTGCAGTATCTCCAGGGGCGTGGCGTGATGCGTCACATTATCGTCACTGCCTCGCAAATGGGCTACCGTGCCACGGTCAACTCGACCGAGAAAGTTTCACTCGAGGAAGGCGACGGGGTGCGCGTGGTCATGCGTTTCGACGGCCCCTACCCGCAAGACGAGCTGGCACGCGCCATCGAAAATATCGACGGCGTCTGCGCTGTTGACCTCGTCCACCCCAGCGTGCTCGACTAGCGCGCAGACTCTTCGGATTCAGTATCTTCGTGCGCAGCGTCTTCGCGCTCGAGTTCATCCATGGTGAGCACGCGATACGGGAAATCGCGCAAGGCGACGAACTCGGCGAGAAAGTCGCGGTGCCCCACGCAGGCCAACCAGGTTTTTTCGCGGTTGAAATGGATCGCAGGGTTTCGCCACCGCACGGCAAACGCGGCGGGCTCCGTGCACTGCCGTGCTGAACACTGCCAGATTTCCTTCACGTCGCTCATCCTAGCTGGCGAAGACTACGCTGCCGGCGGCTGAACCGCCGATACGAAAAATCGCGATACCGATCCGGTATCGCGACCATCACTGTCCAAGACAGCTGTGCGCGGAGGGGGACTTGAACCCCCACTCCCGTTA
>JAEZVQ010000117.1 GCA_023420745.1 Actinomycetes bacterium | reverse complement strand
CATCGGTGACGTCTTCGTCTTGGTCGCGCCAGTCGTCGGGCAGGAGGTTGTCGAGAACGTCGTCAACCGACACTGCGCCGATGAGGTGGTCGTGTTCGTCGACGACCGGCACCGCCGTCAAGTCGTAGGTGGCGAGCACGCGCGTCAAGGCGGCGATGGACGCGTCGGGTAGAACCGTCTCGACCTCGCCGTCAATGATGGTGCCGACGAGAGTCTGTGGCGGCTCGCGCAGCGCGCGCTGGATGTGAACCGCGCCGATGAACTTCCCCGTCGGTGTCTCCAGCGGTGGGCGCACGACGAGGGCGAGGGCGGCGAGCGCGGGTGGCACGTCGCGGCGGCGAACCGAGGCCAGTAGCTGGGCGACGGTGGCGTCGGGCGGGAGGATCACCGGTTCGGTGGTCATCAGACCACCGGCAGTTTTCTCCCCGTAGCGCATGAGCCGGCGCACGTCGGCGGCTTCTTCGGGTTCCATCAGCTCCAGCAGCATCGACGCGCGACCTTCGGGCATTTCGGCAATGAGGTCCGCGGCGTCGTCGGGCTGCATGACGTCGAGGACGTCGGCGGCGCGTTTGGCGTTGAGTTCGGCGAGGATCGCCACCGCGTCGTCCTCGCCGAGTTCTTCGAGGACGTCGGCGAGACGCTCGTCGTCAAGCCCGGCTGCCACCTCGTAGCGGCGTTCGTCGGGCAGGTCGTGGAGGAGGTCGGCGAGGTCGGCTGGCCGCATCGACTCGGTGGCGGCGATAAGCATGGTGGCGTCTTGCATGCCGATCTTCGTCGCCAGGTGGCTCACTTCACCCACCGAGACAACCATGGTTTCCCCAGACCGTTTGAACCCCAGCGTCGAGGTTCGCACTCGCTCGACGAAGAGCTGGGTGATGCGCCAGTCGCGTGGCTTGCGCTGTTCGATGGCGACGTCTTTGATCCGCACCGGCCCGGACGTATCACGCATCTCGACGTCTCGGTCGAATAGTTCCGCGCCGATGAGCGTCTCCACCCGACGCTGGGTGAAGCGTCGAATGTTGAGAAGCCCGGTGGTGATGACCGCCCCAGGCTGCATCGAGGTGACCCGTGAGAGGGGAAGGAAGACGCGGCGGCGGCTCGATACTTCGACCACCAGACCAACGACTTGCGGCAGCCCGGTGACGCGGATGATCGACACGACGTCGTGTACGCGACCGACCTTGTCGCCGATGGGATCGAAGACGTCGGTGCCTATCAGGCGTGCGACGAAGACGCGGCTGCCGATCGTGCGCAGGGTTTTCACTGAGGAACTCACCTCTCCAGGGTATCGGACGTGCCGTCACCGTCTCGGGGTGAGGGCAAGGCGCGAGACCCCAGGTTACGCTCTCAGCAGGAAACGCGGATAAAAACGGACAAATCTACTCATGTTTGTCACGATGGTAGTTATGGTCTCTACAGCGCACGCCTCACCGCTATCCGGGATGCCGACTCCACCCGAGGGTGTCGAAGTCGCCTCTTATCGTTCTTACGCGGAAGCCCAACGCGCCGTTGATCATCTCTCATCACGAGGGATGGCAGTGGAAGCGTTGACTATCGTCGGCACGGATTTGTGTTTGGTCGAGCGAATTACCGGCCGCCTCACTCTCCGCCGTGTCATCATCTCCGGAGCGCTATCGGGCATATGGCTCGGGCTGTTCTTCACCGCAGTGATGATGGTGTGGTCACAGGCAGGGTGGGCGCTGATTCTCCCCGGTATCGCGATGGGGGCGGTGTTTGGTATTGTCCTCAACCTTGTTCCCTACATCCGAATGCGCGGAACCCGCGACTTCACCTCGAATACCCAGGTTGTTGCGGCACGCTATGCGGTGCTTGCACGCGCCCAGGTCAACGAGTTTCGCGCGATCCTCGCCAACTCGCCGGGGAACCTCACTCGCCCACAACGTTCCCGCCCGGTTGAAGAACCCACCGGGCCAACAGCGTTTGGGTCACGCGCGGATGAGCAACCACGATTCGGTGTGCGTTTGAGCGAGGACGAACGCCGCCGGAGAGATCATGCTGCAAGCGACGCTACCAACACCGCTGACACGGTCGGGCAGTCGAGTCGGGCGGATACCTACCGCGGGGACGTTTAGTTCCTTTCTTCTGCGTGCTGTGCCTGGATGCGAGCGATCCACGCTTCGACGTCGGCAATGGTGCGTGGGATCGCCTCGGAAATCCGGGTGACAGATCCGTCAGATTCGACGATCACGTCGTCTTCAATGCGTACACCGATCCCGCGGTATTCCTCGGGTACGGCGAGGTCGTCAGCGCGGAAGTAGAGTCCCGGCTCGATGGTGAACACCATGCCGGGCTCCAACGCGGCATCGAGATACATTTCGCGCCGAGCTTGCGCACAGTCATGAACGTCGAGACCGAGGTGGTGGCTGGTGCCGTGCGGCATCCATCGACGGTGAATCTGGCAGTCTTCGCGCAAGGATTCCTCCGCGGACACCGGGAGGATCCCCCATTCTTCGAGCCGCTTGGCGATAACGGCCATCGCAGCTTCGTGAACTTCGCGGAAAATACAGCCGGGGCGGTTGGCTGCCGCCAACGCGGCTTCACACGCGTCGAGTACCGCCTGGTACACGCGAGCTTGAACCTCGGTGAAGGTGCCGTTGACGGGCAGGGTGCGGGTGATATCCGCGGTGTAGAGGGAATCGACCTCCACGCCGGCATCGACGAGGACGAGGTCGCCGGCGCGAACCTCACCATCGTTGTCGATCCAGTGCAGCGTATTGGCGTGGTTACCCGACGCGGCGATCGTGTCGTAGCCCAAGCCGTTGCCCTCTTCGCGTGCGCGTGCCCCGAAAGCGCCTTCGATCACGCGCTCGCCACGTCGATGCCCGACAGCACGAGGTAGCTGACGGATGATCTCGTCGAATCCCTGGTAGGTCACCTCGACGGCACGCTCAATCTCGGCACGCTCGTAGGCATCCTTGCACAGGCGGATCTGCGACAACTGTTCGAGCAGCGCATCGTCGGCGCCGCGCGCATCCTCACCAAATGGCAACCCCGCTTGCTGGCGCACCTCGTCAACGAGGGTGGCGATGTGCTCATCGGCTTCTCTCACGACTCGCAGCCGCACTTGCCCGGCGTCTTTGGCTAGCGCGTCGCGCAGCGTGTCGATATGCGCGCAACGCAGACCGGTTTGTGTTTCCATCTCGTCCAGCGACGGGCGCGCTCCGACCCAAAACTCGCCGTAGCGCGAGTCGGCGTAAAACTCCTCTGATGAGCGTGAGGCACGCGGCTTAAAAAACAGCACCGCTTCGTGGGTAGTCTCGCTGGGTTCGAGGACGAGGACGGCGTCGGGTTCGCGCTCGCCCCCCAGCCCGGTCATGTGAACGAATGCCGAATGGGCGCGGAAACGGTAGTCGCAGTCGTTGTTACGCACCTTCAATGGTCCGGCGGGGATGACGAGTCGCTCGCCGGTGAATCGCACGCCGACCGCGCGGTGGCGTGCCGGAAGGAAATCCGCAGCCGCTGAACGCGGCGGTGGGGTGGTGTCGCGCGGCGCCCAGTTCGACCCAATGAAGTCTTTGAAGGCTTGAGAATTCGGGCGACGCGAGCGGTTGTTGACACGTTCTTCGACGGGGGCTTCGGCGCTGTCGGCGCTGTCGGCGGTGGGGATGTTCTGCGTTTCACTCATACCCCTATTGTCACCCCGCGACGGTGCTCCACGCCATCTGCCGCCACCGGGGCGACACGATTACGCTGGCACTATGGGCACCATGAGGATCGACTGCCACGCTCACTCGTCACACTCGGATGGAACGGATACCCCGGCACAGCTGATGTAC
>JAEZVQ010000097.1 GCA_023420745.1 Actinomycetes bacterium | reverse complement strand
GTACACATCCTCGAAGTGTTCAACAGCCAGCGCGAAGAATGGGAGCTGAGCTTTGAAAACGCTGGGCGGGAACTGATCTTCACCGATGAAGCCGCGCAGCCCGTCCTCGCCGACCCCGGCGTGCTTGGACAGATCCTCGCCACACTCATCGAAAACTCGCTGCGATACGGTGCGGGGACGACACGCGTCATCTGTCGCAAAGGCACGAGTTCGCGAGCTGTGAAGATCGACGTCAGCGACGAGGGGGAGGGTGTGGCTGACGATATGGTCGAGACCATCTTTACCCAAGGAGTTTCCGGACACGGATCAACGGGCATTGGTCTGGCACTGGCGAAGTCACTCGCCGAGAGTATCGGGGCGCGACTCGAACTCAGTGTCGCGCGCCCCCCGGTATTCTCCCTTCAGCTTGCTGCGCTTCCGCCGAGCCTCGATCCCGATATCGTCATGCCAAAATCTGCACTCGTGTCGGTGGGGCGGCGCCGCCGACAATTCTGACGCGACACCACAGGTGGATCGCTGAAAACTCGCATGCGCAACTTCGGCGTTTTCGCTCCCAGCTGGCGACCTCTGCTACTCGCCAGTCCTGATGGTGAGATACGCCGGCGATAATACCGATCCGCCGATAAACTCGATCACGTGAGCGCACCTGTCGTGATAGTGATCGGTGGCGGGCAGCTGGCGCGAATGATGGCGCCGGCACGTGGTTCCCTCAATATCACCGTCATTCCCATCGTGGAATCGCCCGACGCGCCGGCAGCGCAGACGCTACCCGGAGCAGTCCTCGCCTCGCCTGACGATATCGACATCCTGGTCAAAACCGTTGAGGCAAACACTCCTGCTGTTGTGACATTTGAGCACGAGCACATCTGTGCTCACACGCTGCGAATGCTCGGTGACGTCGCCGATGTGCGACCGGGAGCGCAGGCACTGCGCTACGCGCAAGACAAACTTGCCATGCGCCAACGGTTGAGCGAACTGTGGAGCAGTGAGGGGCGAAAGATCGCCGAGATCCCTCTTCCGCGGTGGAGACGATGCGAAACAGTCGAAGAAATTGACTCATTTGCTGACGAGGTCGGCTGGCCGATGGTGGCGAAGACTCCACGCGGCGGATACGACGGGCACGGCGTGCGCGTCATTGACACGGCTGCCGAGGTGGCTGACTGGTTGGAGCGCGGTGCGATCCTCGCGGAAGAACGCGTGAACTACCGATGCGAAATCGCTGCGCTCGTCGCACGGCGTCCCTCCGGTGACGTCCAATCATGGCCGGTGGTCGAGACAATTCAGCGCAACGGGATCTGCACAGAGGTCATCGTCCCCGCGCCGAATGTGAGCGCCGAGTTAGCCAAGCAAGCGCAACACATCGCGGAAAACACGGCACGTGCCCTCGACGTCACCGGCGTGATGGCGGTGGAAATGTTCGTCGTCGGCGAGCGCCTCCTCATCAACGAACTTGCCATGCGACCCCACAACTGCGGGCATTGGACGATTGAGGGCTCACCCACCTCCCAGTTCACCCAGCACCTGCGTGCTGTCCTCGACTGGCCACTCGGTCCAACCGCCGCACTCCCCGGCACCTGGGTGATGCGAAATGTGCTCGGAACCCAGCTCGACGACCTCAGCGACGCGGTACCTCGAGCCCTCGACGAATGTCCGGGCATCAATATCCACCTCTACGGGAAGGCGCCGCGCCCCGGTCGCAAACTCGGACACGTCACCGCCAACGCACCCACGGTCGACGAGGCGCGAGACCTCGCGGCACGTGCCGTCGCCATCCTCCAGGGCATGGACATCACCGACAATGACGAAGGGAATACCGCATGAGTGACGTGGCGATCATTATGGGGTCGGATTCGGATTGGCGCGTGATGCGCGACGCCGCCGACATCCTCGACCAGTTCGGCATTTCCTACCGTGCTGAGGTCGTTTCCGCGCATCGAATGCCACGCGACATGGTCGACTTCGCCACTCACGCCGCCGAACGCGGCGTGCGTGTCATTATTGCCGGAGCTGGCGGAGCGGCACACTTGCCAGGGATGGTGGCATCGCTGACTGCGCTACCTGTCATCGGCGTCCCCGTCGCACTCAAACACCTCGACGGAATGGATTCACTGCTGTCGATCGTCCAGATGCCCGCCGGAGTGCCCGTAGCTACCGTGTCGATTGACGGGGCAAAAAATGCGGGTCTGCTCGCGGCGAGAATCCTCGGTGCCGGTGATGGCGCAGAAGCTGAGCGTATTCGTCTAGCAGTCGAGCGCTACCAGCGCGACCTTCACGACCAGGCGGAAGAGAAAGGTCGCGCGCTGCGCGAACTCACCCGCAGCGACCGGAGTAGGGTAGAAGCATGAGCATTATGGTGATTGGGGGCGCCGGGTACATTGGCGCTCACGTTGTGCGACTCCTTCGTCAGCGCGGCGACGAGGTCATCGTCGTGGACGACCTGTCCTACGGGACGAAAGAACGAATCGGGGACGCGAAACTCGTCGTCCTCGACGTCGCCGACACCGCGTCGCGCGAGGCACTCGTCAACACCATGGTCGATGGCGACGTCACCGCCGTCATTCACTTCGCCGCGCGCAAGCAAGTCGGCGAATCGGTGGAGCGTCCCGCGTGGTACTACCAGCAAAACGTCGGGGGTCTCGCCAACGTCATGCTTGCCATGCATGACGCGGGCGTACGACAGATGATTTTCTCGTCCTCCGCCGCGGTGTACGGGATGCCACCGGTTGAGGTTGTCAGCGAAGATATCGAAAAGCACCCGATCAACCCGTATGGCGAAACGAAATTCATCGCCGAATGGATGATGGCGGATTGTGAACGAGCCTGGGATCTACGGTGGGTCGGGTTGCGCTACTTCAACGTCGCCGGATCCGGCTGGGACGACCTCGGCGACCCCGCGACGCTCAACCTCATCCCGATGATCTTCGACCGGCTCGCTCGCGGTGAGAACCCCAAGATCTTCGGCACCGACTATCCCACCCCGGACGGTACCTGCATCCGCGATTACATTCACGTCCTCGACCTCGCGCGCGCCCATATTGACGCACTCGACGCGGTGGCGGCGAATACGCCGATGGAACACCACCTGTACAACGTCGGCACCGGCAAGGGCACCTCTGTGCGTGAAATCGTCGACGCGGTGCGTGATGTCACCGGCATCGACTTCACCGCCGACGAGGTCGGGCGCCGTGCTGGCGACCCGCCGCAGCTCATCGGCGACGCCTCGCGCATCCGTGAAGAATTCCCGTGGGCGCCGGAGTTCGGCGTGCGAGAGATCGTCGAGTCGGCGTGGAGCGCGTGGCAAGCCGGATCGCGTCGCATCGACGTGTCGTGACCGCGAGTCACCTCGATCCGACCCCGGATAGCAGGCAAACACGCGACACTGCTGTGCGCATCCTCGTTGTTGAACACGAATCCGACACGGGGATCGAGCGTTTCGGGCGCTGGCTGTGCGAGGGCGGAGCTGAACTCGTGATCTCGCGTCCGTCGCTTCCTGTCGACGATCCTGGCCGCGGGGCTGCTCTGCCCGCCAGCAGTGCTGAACTCGCGCGCGACTATCGTGCCCTGGTTGTCCTCGGCGGATCCGCCCACCCCGCTGACGACGCTGCCAACCCCTACTTCCCGCACCTTCGCCACCTCCTCAGCGCGTCGGCAGGAGGGCAGTTTCCCAGTTTTTCAATCTGCCTCGGCGCCGAGATGTTGGCATTAGCGGTCGGGGGCGAGGTGCGGCGTCGCACGCGCCCCAATGTCGGCGTCGTTGAGGTGCGGCGTCGCCGGGAGGCACTCGATGACCCCGTGTTCTCCACTCTGTCTGACGTGGTGCCAGCCATCGTGTGGCACCAAGAGGAGATGACGTTGCCTCCTGCGGCAACGTATCTGATGGAATCAGACAGTGCCGCGGTTCAAGCGTTCCGCATCGGGCAAGCGTGGGGCGTGCAGTTCCATCCTGAAGTCCATGCCGATCAAGCGCAGGAGTGGGGCAGCGACATCGACCTGGTGCAATGGTGTGGCAAAACTCTCGGTGAGATCGTCGGTGAAATTGCCGCGGCTGAAGACGAGGTCGAACAGGCGATGGCACCGGTTGCTCGCGCATTCGTGCGCTATGCTGCCGGGTTTGGGGATCCCAGTCGTACGGGATCCGCACCCTCGCGGTGATTAATCAACGAAAACGTCCGGGTTTCAGGTGGTGACATCGTGGCAAATTTCCCTTGACAGCCTGAATGTGAACGTTCACAATAGAGGGGAAGGTCACACGAATCACAACAGAGGTGATTAATCAATGACGACACCAAGCGAGGAACCCACCACCGCACCGCCGCGTTGGGAAGACTTTGACGACGACACCCTCGATGCGATTGCCAGAACACGAGGCATCGTCGCGCGACTCCACGCAGAACTTCCGCGATGGGAGCTCATCGTGTGGACGGCGGGTAACGTCTCACAGCGCGTGAGCGGGCACGACCTGTTCGTCATTAAGCCCTCCGGCGTGTCCTACGACGAGCTCAGTGCTGAGACGATGGTCGTGTGCGATCTCTTCGGGCGCAAGATTGCCGACCCGTATTCCGGCGACCTCACGCCGTCCTCCGACACTGCTGCGCACGCCTACGTCTACCGGCACATGAGCGACGTTGGGGGCATCGTCCACACCCACTCGACCTATGCGACGGCGTGGGCTGCGCGAGGGGAGGAGATTCCCTGCGCGCTGACCATGATGGCCGACGAATTTGGAGGTTCGATCCCGGTTGGTCCCTTCGCGATTATCGGTGACGATTCGATCGGGCGCGGCATCGTCGAGACCCTCTCCGAGAGCCGCTCTCCCGCCGTGCTCATGCGAAACCATGGTCCGTTCACCATCGGCAAGGATGCTCGTGCTGCGGTCAAAGCGGCGGTGATGGTCGAGGAAGTCGCGCGCACCGTCCACATCGCCCGGCAACTCGGCGACGTTCCCCTCGTGCCCGACGATGCCATTGACCGCCTCTACGACCGTTACCAAAACGTTTACGGGCAGTAAATTCTGCCCTCCTCCGCCACTGCATTGAATATTGCCACGAAGAAAGGCTCACTGATCGATGACCAATACTGAACGACACCTTCCCAGCCCATTCGAGTCGCGAGAAGTATGGTTCCTCACTGGCTCGCAAGATCTCTACGGTGAAGACACCCTCGCCGAAGTTGCCAGCCAGTCGCGCGACATCGTTGCAGCACTTAACGCGGCAGGGCTACCGGTGCGAGTGGTGTGGAAGGATACGTCGAAGGATCGCGATGCTATCCGGCGTATCATCCTCGACGCCAATCGCGATGATGCGTGCGTCGGTGTCATCGCGTGGATGCACACATTCAGCCCCGCGAAGATGTGGATCAACGGGATCGGGGCGCTGAATAAGCCGCTGCTGCACTTCCACACTCAAGCGTCACAGACCCTCCCGTGGTCGACCATCGACATGGACTACATGAATCTCAACCAGTCGGCGCATGGTGACCGCGAATTCGGCTACCTGCTGACCCGGATGGGAATCCGGCGCAAGACCGTTGTCGGTCACGCCAGTGACACCGTCGTTCACGACGCCATTGGGCGGTGGATGCGCGCCGCTGTTGGGTGGGCGGAACTACACGACATGCGAGTGTGCCGCTTTGGCGACAATATGCGCAACGTCGCCGTCACCGAAGGGGACAAGACCGAAGCTGAGGTGCGCTTCGGATGCTCGGTCAATACCTGGCCGGTCAACGACCTCGTTGACGAGGTCGCGCGCGTGAGCGAAGAAGCCATCGATACTCTCGTCGCCGAATACGAACGCGACTACGACGTTGAAGAGGTGCTCGCGCGCGGCGGTGAACGCCACGAGTCGTTGCGCTACGCGGCAGCACAAGAAATCGCGTTGCGCACCATCCTCGAACGCGTTGGCGCCACCGCATTCACCGACACGTTTGAAGACCTCGGCGGGCTGCGTCAGCTTCCAGGTCTCGCGGTACAGCGTCTGATGGAGCAGGGGTATGGTTTCGGTGCGGAAGGCGACTGGAAGACCGCGGTGCTGGTGCGGTTGGCGAAGGTGATGGGATACGGGCTCGCCGGTGGTGCCTCGCTGATGGAGGACTACTGCTACGAGATGACTCCGGGGAAGGAAAAGATCCTCGGTGCCCACATGCTCGAAATCTGTCCGACGCTGACGACGACGCGCCCGCGGATCGAGATTCACCCGCTGGGAATTGGCGACCGTGAGGATCCGGTTCGGATGGTGTTCACCGCCGACGCCGGTCAAGCGATTGTCGTGGCGATGTCGGATATGCGGTCACGTTTCCGGCTCACCGCGAATATCGTGGATTGTGTCGAACCGGATGCGCCACTGGAAAAGCTTCCCGTCGCGCACGCTGTGTGGCAGCCGCGTCCCGACTTCCACACGTCGACGCGATGCTGGCTGGCTTCCGGGGGTGCACACCACACCGTGATGACCTCGGCTGTCGATCGTGAAACCTGGGAAGATTTCGCGAGGATCGCCGAAGTCGAGTTCGCAGTCATCGACCGCGAAACCACAGTCGATGGCTTCCACGCCGCGCTGACTCTGGGCGCGACACGCTACTGACTCTTCGCGAAAAGGACGACTATGGGACACGCAACTGTGCGATTTGACCCCGACGACCGCGTTGGGGCGATTAATCCGCGACTCTACGGGAACTTTGTCGAACACCTCGGGCGCTGTGTCTACACCGGGATTTACGAGCCCGGACACCCCAGCGCCGACGAGGACGGGCTCCGCCAAGACGTCATCGACCTCGTCAAAGAACTCGGCATCACTATCGTGCGATACCCCGGTGGCAACTTCGTTTCCGGGTTCCGATGGGAAGATTCCGTGGGGCCACAAGACCAGCGGCCGACACGACTCGACCTCGCGTGGCATTCGTTGGAGACCAATCAATTCGGTCTCGACGAATTCATGACCTGGTGTCGCAAGACCGGGGTTGAGCCGATGATGGCGGTGAACCTCGGTTCACGCGGCCCACTCGATGCCGTGGACCTGCTCGACTACTGCAACGGCGTGGCACCGACGACGCTGGCTAACCAGCGGCGTGCCAACGGGCATGACGAACCCTATGGCGTGCGGATGTGGTGTCTTGGCAACGAAATGGACGGGCCGTGGCAGTTCGGCCACAAAACCCCGCAGGAATACGCGCGTATCGCGGCGGAAACCGGGCGGGTGATGAAGCAGTTCGACCCCGATCTTGAGCTCGTTGCCGCCGGGTCATCCAGCCCGCTGATGGAGACATTCGGGGAGTGGGAACGTACCGTCCTCGAAGAAGCGTGGGATCAGGTCAGCCACGTGTCGCTCCACCGCTACTACGAGCCCATTGACGGCGACATGCAGTCCTTCCTCGCATCCGCCGACGACCTCGATGCGTTCATCCGCGGCATCGTGGCGACCGCCGACGCGGTGGCGGCACGCAAGCACTCGGATAAGCGCATCCAGATCAGCGTCGACGAATGGAACGTGTGGTACTCCAAGCGAGCCGAGTCGATTGTGCCCTCGGGTGACGATTGGCCGGTGGCACCGCCGCTGCTCGAAGACAAGTACTGTGCCGCTGACGCGGTCGTGGTCGGCGACCTGATGATCACGCTACTCGCTAACGCGGATCGCGTGACCGCCGCATGTATGGCGCAGCTCGTCAACGTCATCGGACCGATTATGACGGAAAAGGGTGGGCGTGCGTGGCGTCAAACCATCTTCCATCCCTTCGCGATCACTGCCCGAGAAGGTCGTGGCGACACCGTGCGCAGCCGCATCACC
>JAEZVQ010000081.1 GCA_023420745.1 Actinomycetes bacterium | reverse complement strand
CCTTGGAAATTACCTACAAGGGATTGACTGTCGCCGATGTTCTCGACCTCCCCATCAGTCAAGCCGCCGAGTTCTTCGCCCACGTGCCACGCATCGCCCGTCACCTCAATACGCTGGTCGAGGTTGGGCTGGGCTACGTGCGATTGGGACAGTCAGCGACAACGCTGTCCGGTGGGGAAGCGCAGCGTGTCAAACTCGCCTCCGAACTGCAGCGACGCTCTCGCGGGCGCAGCGTCTACGTCCTCGACGAGCCCACCACCGGGCTTCATTCCGAGGATATTCGCAAACTGCTCCTCGTCCTCAACGGTCTCGTTGACAAGGGCAACACGGTGATCGTCATCGAACACAACCTTGACGTCATCAAATGCGCAGACTGGATCATTGACATGGGACCCGAGGGCGGTGCCGGCGGTGGCCGCGTTATCGCGGAAGGTACCCCCGAAAAGGTTGCCACCGTCGAAGCGTCGCACACCGGCCGCTACTTGCGCAAAGTTCTCACCAGCGATCGAAAGGAACACTGATGGGGCACACCCTGCCACGCCGTATTCTCGTCACCGGCGGCACACGTGGGATCGGGCGTGCCATTTGCCAGGAACTCGCTTCGGATACCCACCTGCTCATCGGCGGTCGCACGCCCGAGACTGTAGAGGAAGCAGTCGCGCTCTATCCCCATGCCGAACCGTTCCTGTGCGACCTCACCGATCCCGAGGCGTTGAGTCGTGCCTGCCGTGCAGTCGATACCCTCGATGGCCTTGTCCTCAATGCGGGGATCGCGTTCAACCGCCGTATCGGTAACGCCACGCACGAGGAATGGATGCGGATGCTCACGATGAACGTGGTGGCGCAAGCGGATCTCATCCGCGAGGTTCTCCCGCTGCTGCGCGCGTCGCACGGACGGGTCGTGGCGATCAACTCCGGTGCTGGCTACCATTCCGGTGCTGGCGGTGGGGTCTATGCTGCGTCAAAGTTTGCGATAGGTGCCATCACCGATGCCCTGCGTGAAGAAGAACGCGGTACCATCTCGGTAATTTCCATTCACCCTGGTCGCGTCGACACCGACATGCAGATGGCACTCCAACGCGACGCCGGGCGAGCCTACGATGCGAGCGAACATATGCGCGCCGAGTCGGTAGCAAAGACAGTGCGCCTCGCCATGGACATGAGCGATGATGCCGTGATCGAAACGTTGTCGATTCGTCCTTCGAGCGACGATCCTCGTTAGGTGTGGCTACTACTCGTAGAGCGCGTCGATTTCGTCAGCAAAATCGTTGACCACCTTCGCCCGCTTGAGTTTCAGTGACGGGGTGAGGTAGCCGTTGTCGACGGTGAACTCCGCGTTGATGATGCGGAACTTTCGGATGGATTCAGCGCGTGACACTTCGCGGTTGGTTCGCTCAATCGCCTGATCGAGAGAGGCAATGACCGCGGGATGGTGAGCGGCATGCGCGACGTCCATCGGTTCTAACCCGTGGTTGGTCAGCCAGGTTGGCAGCATCGAGTCGTCGAGGGTGATCAGCGCGCCCACGAAGGGACGGCGATCGCCGACAACGACCACGTGTGAGATGAGCGGATGTGTCACCAGGTGGTGTTCGAGAGAGGCGGGGGACACGTTCTTCCCACCCGCGGTCACGATGAGATCCTTAACCCGCCCGGTCACCGATAGGTTCCCGTCCTTGTCCACCGTCCCGAGGTCACCGGTGTGGAACCAGCCGTCGCCCATCGCCTCCGCGGTGGCTTGTGGATCGAGGAAATACCCGACGGTCACGGCTGAGCCGCGCACGAGGATCTCTCCTTCGGACGAGATCGTCATTTCGTTGCCGGGTAGGACGGGACCAACAGCACCTATCCGTTCGCGGCCCGGAATCGTCAGTGTCATCGGTCCGGTTGTTTCACTCAACCCCCAACCCTCGAGGATACGAAGACCGAGACCACGGAAGAAATGACCGAGCTCAGGTGACAGCGGCGCCCCACCGGAAACCACCCACGTCATATTCGGTCCGAGTGCCTTGCGGATCTTCTTGAGTACCAGGCGATCCGCCCACGCGTGTTCACGACGCAGCTTGACGCTGGGGCCAAGCGTCGTTTCCAAAGATTGCGAGTATTCAATTGCTTTGCGTGCCGCCCACCGGAAGATCGACCGCTTAACACCGGCTCCGCTCTTCGCCTCCGCCGCGTTGTAGATCTTTTCCAACACCCGTGGAACCAGCAGCAACAGCGACGGCTGGAAAGTTTCCACGTCACTGAGGAGATTGCGGGTATCGGGACAGTGACCGATGACGGCGCGACCCGTCAACGCCGCAATCTCGACAAACCGAGCCAACACATGTGCGAGGGGAAGGAAGAGGAGCAGCCTCGTCTTCGGATTCATGATGATCTGCGGGACGAGTTGGCGCACACCGTAGACGGTGGCAACAAAGTTGCGGTGAGTGAGGACAACCCCTCGGGACGTGCCCGTTGTCCCCGAGGTGTAGATGATCGTCGCCACCGAGTCCACGTCAACTTCGCGGCGCGCGGCGTCGAGGGTGGCATCGGCAATGGAAAAACCGGCTTCGACAATGCGACGCATTGCCCCTGACTCAAAGCACAGCACCTGTTTGATAGTCGAATGACCACCGGATTGGAGTAACTCGGCGCGACTCGCCGTGTCGGCTACGGCAAGTTTCGGTTCGGTGCAGCGGGTGATATGTGTGATCTGGCTCAGCGAATCCGTTTCGTAAATGGGGACAACAATAATCCCCAACGACAGCGCCGCCATATCGAGGACAGTCCACTCGACGCGCGTTGCCGACATAATGGCGAGCTTGTCGCCGTAGCGCAGTCCCATACCGAGCAAACCGCGAGCAACTTCGTCAATCTCACCGAGGAGGGTTCGCGCGTTCACTCGCATCCACCCACCGACGTCACGGCGACGCTCCATCACCGTGTCGCGACCGTGTTGGCGCGCTCGCTGGGCAAACATGGTGAATACCGTCTCATCGGAGTTGACGTGATACTTCGCGGGAGTCGACCATACCTGGGAGTGGTTGTAGCGTCGTCGTGTCATAGTTCTACGCTGGCATGCCTGCGCGGTCGCGTCGAATACAGTGGTGTATGCGGCAGACGTGGAAGAATCGACCAAGCGACATCGAGAGGAGGATCCAACCCGTGAGTATCCGACGTCATACGTTGACGGTGACGCCACTGGGGGAGCTGTGCCTCGCGGCGTGTGACGACCGCCTTTCGGGTGTGTATTTTCCCGATCACCAGCCGCCACCCGCACCGGAGAATCTCGGGGTGTGGGTGTCGCCCGCTGACTCGGTCTTCATCCGCGCAGCCGATCAGCTCCACGCCTATTTCGCGGGGGAGCGCGCTGATTTCGACCTCGACCTCGAATTGCCTGAGCACGGTTTCACCACCGACGTGTGGCGTGCCCTCACCCGCATTCCTTACGGCCATACGCGTTCGTACTCCGATATTGCCGTGGAGGTTGGGCGTGCCAGTGCCGCGCGCGCTGTGGGCACAGCGGTAGCGCACAACCCGCTGTCGATTGTCATCCCCTGTCACCGGGTGGTGCTCGCCTCCGGCGGACTGTCAGGTTACGCCGGCGGTGTTGAGCGCAAACGGTGGCTTCTCGACCTCGAACGCACGTCGGGACTTGCTGATCCGCACGTCACCGGCACGCCAACAAGCCTCGCCCCAACGATTTTCGACCGCTAAGTTGTCGGCGCCGACCGTACCACGCCGCTACTGGTTGAAGTAGAGCTCAAACTCGTAGGGGTGCGGGTGGATACGCATCGGCTGAACCTCGCGCGTCTCCTTGTATTCAATCCACGTGTCAATGAGATCTTGGGTGAACACGTCGCCGTCGAGGAGGAACTCCTGATCCTCACGCAAAGCATTGAGTGCTTCCTCCAACGAGGTGGGGAGCTTGTCAATCGTTTCGTACTCGGCGGGCGGGAGCTCGTAGAGATCCTTGTCGATCGGCTCCGGCGGTTCGATACGCTGGCGAATGCCATCAATGCCCGCCATCAGGCAGGCGGCGAAGGCGAGGTAGGGGTTCGCTGACGGGTCGGGCACGCGGTACTCCACGCGCTTGGCTTTCGCCGAGGTTCCGGTTACCGGGATGCGAATACAGGCCGAGCGGTTTTGAGCCGAATATACGAGGTTGATCGGCGCTTCAAAACCGGGGACGAGACGGCGGTAGGAGTTGACTGACGGGTTGGTAAAAGCGAGCAGTGCTGGCGCGTGGCGAAGCAAGCCACCGATGAACCAGCGTGCCACGTCGGACAGACCACCGTAGCCGCGCTCGTCGTAGAACAGCGGCTCGCCACCCTTCCACAGGGAGAAGTGGCAGTGCATTCCCGAACCGTTGTCGCCAAATAGCGGTTTGGGCATGAATGTCGCGGTTTTCCCGAACTCATTGACCGCGTTTCGCACGACGTACTTGAAGGTCATCATGTCGTCCGCGGCTCGCAGCAGCGAGTTGAAACGGTAGTTGATTTCCTGCTGACCACCGGAACCGACTTCGTGGTGACCGCGCTCGACCTCGAGACCACACTGGCTCAACGTGTGGGCGATGGCGTTACGAATATCGGTGTAGTCGTCGACTGGCGCGACGGGGAAATAGCCACCCTTGACGGGAATGGAATGTCCGAGGTTCGGCGATTCCGGAGTCGATGGGCGACCGGAATTCCAGTAGCCCTCCTGGGAATCAATGTGGAAGTACGTCGAATTGGGTCGAGTTTGGAAACTCACTCCGTCGAAGATGTAGAACTCGGCTTCGGCTCCGACGAAACACGTGTCGGCAATGCCGGTGGAACGCAGGTACGCTTCCGCTTTTGCCGCCACTTGGCGAGGATCGCGCGAGAACGGCTCGCCAGTGTGGGGGTCGACGATGGAAAAACTCATCGCCAGAGTGGGGAACAGGCAGAAGGCGTCAACGAAGGCAGTGGACGGGTCGGCGACGAGTTTCATATCGGACTTGTGGATTTCCGAAAAGCCTCGAATGGAAGATCCGTCAAACATCAGCCCATCGGTGAGTGCCGATTCCAGTTGCGTCGCCGGGATGGAGAAATGCTGTTGGACACCGAAAAGGTCGCAGAATCTCACGTCAATGAACTCGATGTCATTGTCGGCAACGTAGGCGATGACATCCTCTGTGGTTTCGAACATGCGATGCTCTCCCTTCTACGCCCGGTAGCCTGATCGGGCTGTGTCGGTGTGCGGCGAAACGCTGTGCCGGTGTGAGCGACACGGAAAAAGCTACCATGCGGCGATGTTGGTCGCCGGGCGAAGTCTCATAGGATGGATGTGTGGCAGACCCAGCGCAATACCGTCCTCGGACATCCGAGATTCCCACAGCGCCGGGGGTTTACCGGTTTCGAGACGAACACGGTCGCGTCATTTATGTCGGCAAGGCGAAGAATCTACGCAACCGCCTCACCTCGTATTTTCAGGATCCCGCTCGGCTCCACCCGCGCACCCAGCAGATGGTGTTCACGGCGGCGAGCGTGCAGTGGACGGTGGTGGCTAATGAGGTCGAGGCGCTGAGCCTCGAATACTCGTGGATCAAGGAATACGATCCGCGTTTCAACGTGCGTTTCAAGGACGACAAGTCCTACCCGTATCTCGCGGTGTCGATGGGGGAGGAGATCCCCCGAATGCAGGTGATGCGCGGGGCGCGACGACGTGGCACCCGGTATTTTGGCCCGTTTTCCCAGGTGTGGGCGATTCGCGACACTGTCGAACAGTTGCAACGCGTGTTCCCGATCCGCACCTGTTCTACCGGTGTGCTGCGTCGCGCTCAACGGTCGGGGCGTCCGTGCCTCCTTGGCTATATCGACAAATGCGCGGCACCGTGCGTCGGTCACATCAGTGTTGACGACCACCGAGACATGGCTGAACAGCTGTGTCAGTTCATGTCGGGCAAGGTCGGTCCCTACCTGCGCACTCTTCGCACGCAGATGAGCGAAGCGGCTGGGCAGCTCGATTTTGAGCGTGCCGCGCGGCTGCGCGACGACATCGCGGCGTTGGAAAAAGTACTCGAACGCAACGCAGTGGTCTTCGCCGACGGAACAGACGCCGACGTGTTTGCCCTGGTCGGTGACGATCTTGAATGCGCGGTCCAGGTGTTTCACGTGCGCGGCGGGCGAATCCGCGGGGTGCGCGGCTGGGTTAGCGAACGCGGTGACGGTGAGGATGACGCCGACCTCATGGCGTCACTGCTGCAGCAGGTCTACGCCGAACTCGGTGGCGACGACACCGACATCCCGCGCGAGGACGCGGTGTCGGTCGACGACGTCACCCACCTGTCGACCCAGGCGATCCCCCGCGACGTCCTCGTCTCTGTCGAGCCACGCGACCTCGACACGATGACCCGGTGGTTGAGCGAGCGGCGAGGCGCAGCCATGACGATTCGCGTCCCGCAGCGAGGAGAAAAACGCCAGCTGCTCGATACCGTGCGCCACAATGCCGAGCAGGTGATGCGAGTTCACAAGATGCGGCGTACCTCGGATCTCACTGAGCGTGCGCGGGCTCTCGACGAGCTGCGCGATACGCTCGGGCTGGTCACGTCGCCGCTGCGTATCGAATGTTTCGATATTTCTCACACCGGTGGGCGCCAGCAGGTCGCGTCGATGGTGGTGTTTGAAGACGGCGCCCCGCGGAAGTCGGAATACCGGCATTTCACGATTCGCACCAATGAGGACGGGCGAAGCGACGACACGGCGGCGTTGAAAGAGGTGCTGACCCGCCGTTTTCGCCACACCCCTGACGGAAATGACGAGGATGATGCCGACCAGTCGACATCGTCTGAGACGTCATCCGCATCGTCGTTAGCCTCGGGTGAGGTCAGTGCCAGCGAACGCCCGCGACGCCATTTCGCCTACCCGCCGGATCTTCTCGTCGTTGACGGCGGTCTTCCGCAGGTGAACGCGGCGGCGAGCGCACTGCGCGACATCGGTGTCGAGGTTCCCGTGGTCGGGCTGGCTAAACGGCTGGAGGAAGTGTGGTTGCCCGGTGAGGATTTCCCGGTGATTTTCCCCCG
>JAEZVQ010000193.1 GCA_023420745.1 Actinomycetes bacterium | reverse complement strand
GAACGGTTGAGGTTACTGGGCTGGCTACGGCGATTTCTGTTCCCATTGGTATTGCCGTCGCGGTTTACCTTGTCGAGTATGGCGCGGCGTCTCGCCTCGCCCGCCTGACGACCTTCCTCGTCGATGTGATGACGGGTATCCCCTCGATCGTCGCTGGGCTGTTCGCTGCCGCGGTGTTCGCGCTCCTCGTATCGCCGGCATACCGCGCCGGCATTATCGGCGCTGTTGCCCTGTCGATCCTCATGATTCCCACCGTGATTCGAGCCTCCGAGGAAATGCTGCGTCTCGTTCCTCAAGATTTGCGTGAGGCCGCGTATGCGCTCGGAGTTCCGAGGTGGCGCACCGTGATCTTCGTCGTCCTGCGAAGTGTCGTCGCGGGGTTGACGACCTCGGTCATGTTGGCAATCGCTCGCGTCATCGGCGAAACAGCGCCGCTGCTGGTGACGGTCGGGGTCATCGATTCGATCAATCGCAACCCATTTGACGGCAGGATGATGACGCTTCCAGTGCTGATCTACCGCCAGTATTCGCAAGGCATGGCGCCATGTGCCGCAACAGCCGAATCATGTATCCCGACGATCAACTATGACCGAGCTTGGGCGGCAGCACTCGTTCTCATCGCCATCATCATGATCCTCAACCTGGTTGCGCGACTCATCGCCCGGCGGTTGTGTGTAGCCGGGAAGAGATGAGGAAATCTCGGCGAGAAAACCCGGAGATTCAACCCCGGGATTACCACGAAAAGCAAAGGAAAAGCCATGAGTTATCGGATTGATGTCAAGGATCTCAATGTGTACTACGGCGATTTTCTCGCCGTGAAAAACGTGACGATGACGATCGAGCCACGTTCGATCACTGCGCTGATCGGCCCGTCAGGATGTGGAAAGTCGACATTTTTGCGTACCCTCAATCGTCTTCATGAGGTCACTCCCGGCGCGCGGATCCGCGGAGAGGTGTGCGTTGGTGGGAAAAACATCTATGACCGTGACGTTGACGCGGTGCAGGTGAGGCGTCGAATCGGCATGGTGTTTCAACGTCCCAACCCGTTCCCGACGATGTCAATTCGCGACAATGTGTTGGCTGGAGAGCGCCTCAACCGTCGCCGTATTCCACGAGACGCCGCCGATCACCTCGTTGAAGAGTCGCTCAGGGGAGCTCACCTGTGGGATGAAGTCAAAGATCGGCTCACTCATCCGGCAACCATGCTTTCTGGAGGGCAGCAGCAGCGGTTGTGCATCGCCCGCGCGATTGCCGTCAAACCTGACGTGCTGCTCATGGATGAACCCGCATCGGCTCTCGACCCGATCTCCACTCGAGCAATCGAAGAACTGATGGTCAGCCTGAAAGAGCGCTACACCATTGTCATCGTGACCCACAACATGCAGCAGGCGGCTCGCGTCTCCGACCGCACCGGTTTTTTCAACCTCGAAGGCGCGGGGAAACCGGGCACACTCGTCGAAATCGACGACACTGAACGCATGTTCCAACGTCCCACCGAACAAGCGACATGCGACTACATCAACGGTAGATTTGGGTAAGAATCCTCGGATTTACCGCCCGAATTGGTGGAATGAGGACGAGACCTTTTCGTCGCGTGAAAAAGCGACACACAGTGCCGTGCGATCACCGCTGCGCGTCCACGAATCGTCGGTGGGGAGGAGCGGAGCCATGTCGAGAACCGACTGCGTATCGGGCATCCCTACGTAGTCGTTGAATTGGAGCTCACACGATTGCTGTGCTTGTTGATACAGCGTCGAGTAGTCCGGGTAGGGAGCGTGATCGTCCCCGGGAATGGTGTAGGACCCGATGACTTCAGCATCGTGAGGTTCCGAGCAGTGCCGAATCGTCACCGACGTGAGGTCATTGGGGGTATCGAGGCTCGTGCCCTGCGGGAAGGAAAAGCAGTCACCAACAGCGAGGTCGAAAACCGAAGGAGAGCACCCGGCGGTGAGACCGGCACATAGTGTCACCACACATAACAGGCGACATCTGACACTACGCACCAGTTCGCGCGACGACAGTTGGGGCGCCATCCGGACCTTACCGATCACGGGAAAACGAGGCGAATGAGCGTGTACATCAGCGCGGCGACGGCCGCAGCAGCGGGGAGCGTCAGGAACCATGCGACCACAATGTTGCCGGCAACACCCCAGCGCACAGCGGACAGGCGTCGGGTTGCGCCCACGCCCATAATCGCCGAGGTGATGGTGTGCGTCGTTGAAATTGGTGCGTGGATGACGAATGCGGTGGCGTAGAGCACGCCGGCTGACACCGATTCTGCGACGAATCCGCGTGCAGGATCGAGTTCAATAACCTTACGACCGAGGGTTCGCATGATCCTCCAACCACCGGCGTAAGTACCCGCAGAAATCGCCAGCGCAGCGGCGAGCTTAACCCACAGGGGGATCGTCATTTCACCGTTGACGAAGATTTGGTGCGTTTCCCCGTAGCCGCCGGCGAGAAGCGCCATCACGATGATGCCCATCGTTTTTTGGGCGTCTTGCAGACCGTGACCGAGTGCCATCAGTGCGGCGGAAAGAGTTTGTAGCAACCGGAATTTCCGCATCGTGCGATGGTAAGGAAGGTTGCGGCAGGCGGCAAGCACGATCTTCATCAGCACGTAGGCCAGAACGAACCCCACGAAAGGAGAGGCAAACATCGGGATGACGACCTGGCGGAAAATACCGCTCCACAACACTTCGGTGCCCGATGCGAGCCCGGCGCCGACGAGACCACCGATCAACGCATGTGATGAGGATGAGGGTAGTCCGAAGAACCAGGTGATGAGGTTCCATGTCACCGCGCCGATCAGCGCCGCGAGGATAATCCCCAACCCGTGAATTTGCAGTGATTGATCGCCTGACTGTGCGAAATCCGACACCGAGATGATGCCTTCACCGATGGTTTTCGCTACCTCCGTACCAAGCAGCGCGCCGATGATATTCATCACCGCCGCCATAATTAGTGCCGCTCGCGGTGTCAGGGCTCGCGTCGACACCGAGGTTGCGATCGCATTGGCTGCGTCGTGGAAACCATTGGTGTAGTCG
>JAEZVQ010000145.1 GCA_023420745.1 Actinomycetes bacterium | reverse complement strand
GTTCTACACGGGCAAGCAGAAGATCATGGACACCGGCGGTCGCGTGGCTCGCTTCGAAGCGCGCTACGGCAAGCGCAAGAAGTAGCGATCGTTCCACGGCGCCTCCACCTCCCGATCCGGGCAGGGGCGGCGCCGTTGGTGTATCCGCCGACGATTTTCCGCGACCCGCCGGGGTCGCCAGTGACGAGGAAGAGCACGCACTGCAGTGGACAGCTACCAGCATGAGCGCGACGTGGTCGCCCCGCTAATCGAGGAATATCACGAGGTCGAGCGCCAGCTCGCCGATCCCGACACGCTCGCCGATCGAGCACTGTCGCGAAAACTCGCTAAGCGATTCTCTGAACTCGGGGCAATCAAAGTGGTAGCCGACGCCTTCTTCGCCGCGGTGTCGGACGCCGAGGCGGCAGCGGAACTGGCTCGAGAGGATTCTTCTTTCGCCGACGAGGCGCGCGATGCCGCAGCGGTTCTCGACACGGCACACGACAAGCTCGTGCGCACGCTCGTCCCGCGTGACCCCGCTGATGCCGATAACGTCATCCTCGAAATTAAAGCAGGGGAGGGTGGCGAAGAATCTGCGCTTTTCGCTGCGGATCTCGCGCGGATGTACACCCGATTTGCCGAAACCCGCGGGTGGAAAGTCAAGGAGCTGTCCTCGACTCCGACGGGGCTGGGTGGATACAAGGAGATCTCACTGTCGATTGCCCAACCCGGGACGGTAGCGCCGGAGGAGGGTGTGTGGGCGCACCTGAAGTTTGAAGGGGGAGTTCACCGAGTTCAGCGTGTTCCCGTCACCGAATCCCAAGGGCGTGTTCACACCTCGGCCGCCGGTGTTCTCGTCGTCCCTGAAGTTGACGACGATGACGATGAGGTGGTGATCGACATGAACGAGGTTCGCGTCGATGTCTTCCGCTCTTCTGGTCCGGGCGGCCAGTCGGTCAACACTACCGACTCGGCGGTGCGCCTGACCCACATTCCCACGGGGATCGTGGTGTCGATGCAAAACGAAAAATCGCAGCTGCAAAACAAGGAAGCGGCGATGCGTGTGCTCAAAGCCCGGTTGACACAGCTGCAGCGTGAAGCGCGCGAAGCTGAGGCAGCGGCGGTTCGCGCCTCCCAGGTGCGTACCGTTGACCGTTCTGAACGGATCCGCACCTACAACTTCCCCGAAAACCGCATTGCCGATCACCGTACCGGCTACAAGGCGTACAACCTCGCTCAGGTTCTCGAAGGTGACCTCGGACCAGTCATTGACTCCGCGATTGACATGGACGAAAAAGCGCGGATGGATGCTGCGCGCGGATGAAAACTCGCGAGGTGGTGGCGAGCGCGACCCGCATGTTGCGTGACGCGGGTGTCGCCTCGCCCGAGGTCGACGCACGCCTGATCATTGAACACGTTCTCAGTTGTGAGCGGCTGATGTGGCCGAGCGAGATCGACGACGAGCAGTATCGCGCGATCGCTCGCCTGGTGAGGCAGCGTGCCGAGCGAATCCCCCTGCAACACCTGCTCGGCGTGATGTGGTTCCTCGATTTCGCGCTCGAAGCGCGCCCCGGCGTGTTTTGCGTACGCCCCGAAACTGAAGTACTCGCTGAGCGGCTGCAACGCTGGTGCCTCGACCACCCCGGAGCCCGCATCCTCGACCTGTGTACGGGATCCGGTGCTATTGCTATTGCTGCGGCGAGAGCCGATCACCGCGCGGAAGTCAGCGCGGTTGACATCAGTGCTCGCGCCATTGCCTCGGCGCAACGCAATGCCCAGCATCTCGGTGTCAGCGTCGACTGGCACTGCGTGGATGCCGGCGACACCGTGACAGGTTGGATTGAGTATTTCGACGTGGTGGTGTCGAATCCCCCCTATATTCCCCGGCGTGATCTCGATCCTGAGGCGCTCGCCGACCCGCCTGCCGCACTGTGGGGTGGGGGCGAAGACGGGCTGGAGATCCCGCGGATCATCATCGACCAGGCGACGCGCTACCTGCGCCCGGGAGGGTGGATGATGGTCGAACACGATGACACCCAGGCTGAGGCACTCGCCGACCATGCTCGGACACTCGGGTTGGCTACTATCCAAACGGTCCCTGACCTTGCCGGTCGCCCACGCTTCCTCACCGCATCGAAGATGGGACAATAGGCACATGCTCATTGACCTCACCCGCCCATCCGGTTCGGCTGTGCCCGTCGAACCCAGCAGTGACGCACCGCGCCTCGACAGCGCTGGCACGCTGCGTGCGCTGACCGGAAGCGAGATTGAGGGAATTCAACGCGCCGTCAACGATAATCATCCGATTGTCCTGCCGACCGACACGGTTTATGGAATCGGTGGAAACCCACACTCGACCGTCGCGGTCAACGCGGTCCTCGCGGCGAAAGGGCGAGGACGTCACATGCCGCCCCCCGTCCTCGTCGCCTCGATTGACGACGCAGTGGCGTTGACGGATACCGTGAGCGACGACGCGGTGAAGCTGATGGAGCGCTTCTGGCCGGGTGCGCTGACACTGATTCTCACGCGACACCGAAACCTCGACATGGATCTCGGAGACATTCTCGACACAGTTGCCATGAGGATGCCCGACCACCCGGTGACCCTCGATGTGCTCGAGCACTGCGGTCCCCTCGCCGTCACCTCAGCCAACCGCACCGGGCAGCCCCCCGCCACCGTGATCGACGAGGCTAGACGTGCCTTCGGCGATTCGGTTGCTGTCTACATCGACGCGGGTTCGACACCGGGGTCGGTTCCCTCAACGATTCTCGACATGAGTGGCGACGAACCGAGGCTAGTGCGCGCCGGTGTTCTCGGCGTCGAGGATCTCCAACGCTGCTGCCGAGCGACAATCCGCCACCACGACGACGAACCAACCCGCGCGAGTGAGGCGTAGCGTCACCCGATGAAGCTCTACATCCTCCTCGTCTGCATCGCCGCGGCCATCACGTTTTTGATGACCGCAGTGATGCGACGCGTGTCGCTCGAGTGGAAAATCCTTACCCCTGTTCGCGACCGCGACGTCCACGCCACCCCAACGCCGCGCCTCGGCGGCGTGGCCATGGCGACCGGTTTCGCCCTCACCCTCGTCATCGCCTCGACCATGCCGTACTTCGCGCCGGTTTTTTCCCACAACCACGCGCTGTGGGCGGTACTCGTCGGCGCATTGGGAACCTGCATCCTCGGCGTCATTGACGACATCTGGGAACTCGACTGGACAGCAAAACTTGCCGGTCAAATCCTCATCGCCGTGATGATGGCTTACTTCGGCGTGCAGCTCATTTCATTCCCCATCTTCGGCATCACCATCGGCTCATCCATGCTGTCGCTACTCGCCACCGTGTTCGTCGTCGTCGCCACCATGAATGCGGTGAATTTTGTCGACGGGCTCGACGGGCTCGCCGCCGGAGTCATCGGCATTGGTGCCACCGCGTTCTTCACCTACTCCTACATCCTCACCCGCGTATCCGGTGCACAAACCTACGCCACCGCAGCCAGCCTCATCATGGTGCTGCTC
>JAEZVQ010000139.1 GCA_023420745.1 Actinomycetes bacterium | reverse complement strand
GACGTCAACCTCGCCACCGTCGACAATGCCGTCATCATCGGCTTCAACGTGCGTCCCGCCGAACAGGTGGCGAAGCTCGCCGAAGATGAGGGTGTGGAGATCAAGTACTACTCCGTCATCTACGCGGCGATCGAAGAGGTCGAAGCGGCGATGAAGGGGATGCTCAAGCCGATCTACGAGGAAGTCCAGCTGGGTACCGCGGAGATCCGCCAGGTCTTCAAGTCGGGCAAGTTCGGCAATATCGCCGGCTGTATCGTGCGCAGTGGCGTCATCAAGCGCGGAACGAACGCTCGTCTCATCCGCGACGGTGTGGTGCTGCAAGAAAACCTCGAGATCAAGTCGCTGCGTCGCGAAAAGGACGATGTCACCGAGGTGCGCGAAGGCTACGAGTGCGGTATGACTCTGGGATGGAAGGACATCGCTGAAGGCGACGTCATCGAAACCTGGGAGATGCGCGAAAAGCCGCGTGACTGACACCATTTCGACGCACACCATACGGTGAGCGTCGACCGGTGACGCGATACGCGGGTGAGGGTCGGGTGCTCGACACAGTGCCCATCCTCGCCCGCGTCTCGCATCACGCCCCCGAAGGCACGTGAGATATGACGAAAGAGGAAGACCAATGGCCGATGTCAACCGGCAGCGCAAAGTCGCTGACCGTATCCGTGAAACTGTAGCGCGGTTGCTCGAGCGTCGCATCAAGGATCCGCGCCTCGGGTTCGTCACCATTACCGACGTGCGCGTCACCGGTGACCTCCAGCACGCCACCATCTTCTACACCGTGCTCGGTTCGGAATCAGACGCGGCTTTGACGAAGCGCGCACTGGAGTCGGCAAAGGGGATGATTCGTTCGGAAATCGGTCACGCACTGGGGATCCGATTGACGCCGAGTATTGAGTTCACCGCCGACGCATTGCCGCAAAGCGCTGCGGCTATCGAGGAGGCACTGGGACGCGCTCGCGCCGACGACGCCCGCGTCGCTAAGCTCGCCTCGACCGCTGAGTTTGCAGGGGACGCCGACCCGTATCGCCACGACGATGACGAGGCTGATAGCGAGGACGATGAGGCTGAAGACAGCACGGGTGAGGACGACGAGTGAGCGACGCTCGCGACCAGCGTCGCACTCGCGAGCCGGCACTGACCGTTCCGCGCGGTGAGGACACCGCTCCAGCGGGGATGGTCATCGTCGACAAACCTCAGGGCGTGACCAGCCACGACGTTGTGTCCGCCGTGCGGCGCCTCGCCGCGACGCGTCAGGTCGGACACGGCGGCACCCTCGATCCGATGGCGACCGGGGTACTCGTCCTTGGCATTGGCAACGCTACCCGGATGCTCACCTACGTCACCGGGCACGACAAAACCTACGAAGCGACCATCTGTTTTGGCATCACCACCGACAGTGACGACGCCGACGGTGAGATTCGCGCCACCGTCGACGCCTCGCACATCACGGCGGAAGCCATCGACGGCGTGCTTGCCGACCTTACTGGTGAGATTATGCAGGTGCCCTCCAGCGTCAGTGCGATCAAGATCAACGGGAAACGCGCGCACGCGCTGCACCGCGAAGGACGCGACGTCAAACTTGCGGCACGACCCGTCACCGTCACTCGCTTCGAGCGGGTCAGTGACATTCGGGTCAACTTTGCCGACCCATGCGGTCATGCCAGTGTCAGCTGCGACGTCGTCGTCGAATGCTCGTCGGGCACCTACGTCAGGGCATTGGCTCGCGATGCCGGTCACGCCCTCGCCGTGGGCGCACACCTGACACGGCTGAGGCGCACCCGAGTTGGCGGGTGGGGGATCGAGGAATCCCGAAGTATCGACGACCTTGCCGACCAGATCCGCTCGGATGGGCACCTCGCCACCATCAGCCTCGACGAGGCGAGTCGACGGATGTTCCCCGCGATCACGCTTGCCCACCGGGAGGCGACGACGTTGTGCTACGGCAACATCGTCACGGTTGACGCTACCGCGGTGCCGGCGGGCGCGGTGGGGGAGAACTGCCCGATGCTCGCGGTCTACGACGGGTCGCGTTTTGTCACCCTCGTCACCACCGTTCCCCATGGCGATGGACGGGTCGTTCTCCATCCGAAGAAGGTTTTTTCCACCCCGGACGGTCATTGACACAGCGGGGAATCACGCAAAGAAAGGACACCATGATGGCAGGGTGTGGATGCGGTCGACGCCGCGACGCAGAGGCAGGACAACAGTCCGACACGAGCAGCGGGTCGCTGGCCGGGATGAACCTCGGGCTGCGCGATCGACGAGTGGTTGACGCGGTCGCCGAGGGTGAACGCGACGACAACTCCACCGGTACGCGAACGACGGGTGAACACCGGTGTCGCTGCGGCTGCGGAGGGCACGGCCGACGCAACTGAAGAACGACGAGGAGACAACACCACCATGGTCATGACGGTGTGGCGCGATCGTGCCGCCATCCCCGCGTCACCCCCGCGGGCGAGTGCGGTGACGATTGGAAACTTTGACGGAGTCCACCGCGGGCACCAAACCCTGCTGGCACGCACCCTCGAGTGGGGACGCGCCCACGATGCGCAGGCGGTGGCGCTGACCTTTGATCCCCACCCCGTGCACGTCCACTGCCCAGACCGCGGTTTTCGTCTGATTATGACGCTCGACGATCGCCTCGACGCCCTCGCCGGCTGCGGTATCGACGCCACCCTCGTAGTCACCTACAACGAAGCGCTCTACCGGCTAACTCCAGAAGAGTTCGTGCGCAGCTACCTGGTGGAGGGATTGGCAGCGGCAGCGGTGATTGTCGGTCGTGACGTGCGTTTTGGCGTTAATAACTCCGGTGACCTCGCTACTTTGCGCGAACTCGGACAGCTCTTCGGGTTCGAGGTCGTCGTCGTTGCTGACTGTGTTGACGAGAACGATACGCGAATTTCCTCCTCGCGCATTCGCCAGCTCCTCGACGACGGGGACGTCGAGGCGGCAAACACCATCCTCACCCGCCCGTTCCGGATTCGCGGCACCGTCGTTCACGGGTTCAAACGCGGGCGCGAACTCGGATTCCCCACGGCAAACCTCGACGACGATGACCTGATGACCGCCATTCCCGCCGACGGCGTGTATGCCGGCTGGCTGTCGCGGCGCGTCAGTGGAACCGAAGCGGAAGAATTCCTCCCCGCCGCTATCTCCGTCGGCACCAATCCGCAGTTCGACGGGACGAGGCGCACGGTGGAAGCTCATGTGCTCGGTCGCTGTGACCTCAACCTCTACGGCGAAGAGATTTCCCTGTCGTTCCTTCAGCGTCTGCGCGGAATGGAAACCTTTGACTCCCTCGACGCGCTGTTGACGCAAATGGATGACGACATTCGCCGTGCTGCAGCGGTACTCGGTGTTGGCGTGTCTGGGCGGGTCAATCCCGAGGATGTCACCGCGCTGTAGACGCGCAATACGGTTGTCTGCTCGGCGGCGCGCAAGGCGGTTGCGTGGGCAATCTCACCGGGGAATATCGGGGAGAAAACCGGGAGAACACGCGGTGAAAGCACTGTGTCGTGATACTGTAGCGAATGCCGTCACGCCGGCCACGGACAGTGATGCTTGAGGAAATCGACCTCAAGCTCCGTGCAACGAGAAGACACTAAGGAGAACTCATGGCGCTGAGCAAAGACGTCAAAGACCAAATCATTGCCGAATACGCGACTCACGAGGGCGACACGGGCTCTCCGGAGGTCCAGATCGCGCTGCTGACCCGCCGCATCAAGGATCTCACCGAACACTTCAAGACCCACAAGCAC
>JAEZVQ010000113.1 GCA_023420745.1 Actinomycetes bacterium | reverse complement strand
GAGCAGCACTGCTGCCACCGTCATCACGCCCGCGAGCCCGAGGGACATCCAGGTCGCATGGTCAACGATTTGGAAGAGTTGATCGAGGATCTCACGCTGGTCGTTGATCTGCGCGACACCGGGCATTCCGGTGAACTCCTCTTCGATGAAACGGTACTGCTCCGGGTCGACGAGTTTGACGCGGAAGCCCACCTGCATCATCTCCGGGGTCATCCATTGTGCCCACGACGTGCCGCCGTAGATAGCTTGGAAGTTCTCGTATGCCTCGTCCTTGGATTCTTGGTGGAATTCCTCGACGTAGTTGGCCAGCTGCGGCGAGGCAAGCTTATCGGCCACCGCCTTGATCTGGTCATCCGTCGCTTCCTGCTGGTTACATGCCGCAATGAGGTCATTCGCACCGCACATGTAAATCGACACCTCGATGCGGTCGTACCACTGGGTACGCATGGAGGCGACCTGAAGCTGGGCGAGTGCAGCAATCCCGACAAAGAGGAGCGACACGAAGGTGACGAGGACGACGGACACCGCCATCGCCTTGTTACGAAACAGACCTTTGCCAACCTCGGAGAAAACAAAACGTGCGTTCATTACTCCCCTACCCTCGCACCCCGTAGACGCCAGCCTTCTGGTCGCGCTTGACGCGACCATTTTCCAACTCGATCACGCGCTTGCGCATCTGGTCAACGATCGACGCATCATGCGTGGCCATCACCACGGTGGTGCCGTTGCGGTTGATGCGATCGAGCAGTCGCATAATCCCCAGCGACGTTTCCGGGTCGAGATTTCCTGTCGGCTCGTCGGCGAGGAGGAGCTGCGGGCGGTTCACCATCGCGCGCGCCACCGCGACACGCTGTTCTTCACCACCGGAAAGCTCCCAGCGCATCCGCCGTTCTTTCCCCGACAATCCCACGAGCTCGAGAGTTTCTGGTACCTGCGTTTCAATCTGATGGCGGGGCTTGCCGAGCACCTGCATCGCGAACGCGACGTTTTCATACACCGTCTTGTTCTCCAACAGTTTGAAGTCTTGGAACACCATCCCGATTTGGCGCCGCAGCTTCGGCACGCGCCAGCGCGACAGGGTGTCGATATTGTGCCCGAGCACCCACACGTCACCCGAAGTCACGCGTTCCTCGCGCATGACGAGCTGAAGAAACGTTGATTTCCCCGACCCCGATTTGCCGACGAGGAACACGAACTCGCCGCGCTCAATTTCCAGCGACACGCCGTCGAGTGCCGGCACCGCTCCTCGCGTGTAAATCTTCGTCACATTATCGAATCGAATCATGTGCGATCCTCACTCGTCCTCGTTCGATTCCTGGTCTTTGCGCCAGCGAATCCCGGCGTTAATGAATTCGTCAATGTCGCCATCAAACACGTTGGCAGGGTTACCGTTTTCGTGACCGGTACGCAGATCCTTGACCATCTGATACGGCTGAAGAACGTAGGAGCGCATCTGGTCACCCCACGACGCTTTGACGTCACCGGCGAGAGCTTTCTTCTGCGCCATTTCTTCTTCGTGACGGAGCTGGAGCAGCCGCGATTGGAGCACCCGCAGCGCAGCTGCGCGGTTTTGGATCTGCGACTTCTCGTTTTGCATCGACACGACAATCCCGGTGGGAATATGCGTCATCCGCACCGCAGAGTCCGTGGTGTTGACCGACTGTCCGCCCGGCCCCGATGAACGGAATACGTCGATTTTCAGCTCCGATTCAGGGATTTCGATGTGGTCGGTAGTTTCGATCAGCGGGATCACTTCGACCGCCGCGAACGAGGTTTGACGCCGCCCCTGGTTATCAAATGGCGAGATCCGCACCAGGCGGTGCGTCCCCGCCTCAACCGACAGCGTCCCGTATGCGTAGGGTGCGTTGATTTCAAAGGTCGCGGACTTCAAGCCCGCTTCTTCCGCGTAGGACGTATCCATCACGGTCGTCGAGTAGCCGTGGCGTTCCGCCCAACGCAGGTACATACGCATGAGCATCTCGGCAAAATCAGCGGCATCGACGCCGCCGGCACCGGAGCGAATAGTCACCACCGCGGCGCGCTCATCGTACTGCCCAGACAGGAGCGTGCGGATTTCGAGGTCGGACAGCGCCTCACGGATACGTCCAAGTTCCGCTTCAGCGTCAGTGAGGAGGAGCTCGCGCGTATCAGCATCGTCATCTTCTTCCGCGAGTTCCACCATGGTGGCGAGGTCGTCGATGCGTTCCTCCATCGACGTCACGCGCGCGAGTTCCGCCTGCGCGTGGGACAGGTCGGACGTCACTTTCTGCGCCGCATCCTGGTCGTCCCACAAACTGGGGTCGGCCGCCTGCCGCGACAGTTCAGCGATCCGTGCCCGCAGCTGCTCGGGGCGGGTCACCGCAACAATCGTCGCCAGGGTTTCGCGCAGGGCACGAATTTCCTCGGGAAAGTCAATACTCACGCCCCTACCCTACGGGATCAATCGACTTCCGCCGTGGATTCCACGCGGATGCGCCAGCCCTGTGACACCGGCGACACTGCCTCGAGATTGAGCCATGCGGGCAGCAGCGGCAGACGCGGAGTCGTCGACACACTCACCGTCAATGTGTTGAGATCGTTGACGACATCGTCGACGCGCACGTCACGACCGACATCGCAGGAGCCATCGAGGTGGCGAACGAACTCCTCGGCAACGATTTCCGCTGAACGCTGGGTGGCGTGACGCGCCCCGTGTTTGCCGTAGTAGTCACCGCGGTGCACCTCGGCAACCGCAGCCATTGTCAGTGCGTCAGCACAGGCGTAGAGTGCGCGACGCTGGACGTGAACGACCGTCACCGCCGAGGTCACCAGCACCAGCGAAATAACAATCACCATCAGCACGATGATGAACACGGAGATTCGTCCCGAATCTGCCTCGTTGCCCAAGTCACTGCCCAACTCGTTGTCGCCACGCTCATTCATCGACGATTCGCACCCCTTCGACCGGCATCGTTTTGTGCGACTCCACGGTGATGGCCGGCATCGGTGTACCGAGTACGGTGAGCGGGATCAACGGAAGCGCGACATGTGAAGTGACGTCGACGGTGATCGTCGATTCGACAGTACACGGCATCGGTTCGCAGCGAGTGACAACGGTCGCCCCGGCGTCAATGTGGTAGTCGGAGAAAATCTGGCGCCACTGCTTCTGCGCGTACGCCTCGTCGCCGGGATGGTGAGCGAGGATTCGCGCAGTTTCGCGTGCCGCCGCCTCGGTGGCGTATGCGGCAGCGTGGACGTTGGCTGCCGTCACCACCAGGTAGATCACCGGGATGATGATGGCGATTGCCAACACGATGAACTCAATCGTTGCCTCGCCAGAATCGTCGCCGACGCGACTCCCCTGATCTTTCCTCGCCCGCATACTCATCAGCGCGGTTCCTTCCAGGAGGTGGCGTGAGCGTGGATTCCACGCCCGATTCCCCACGGACCGACCAGCGGCACGGTCGCGTCGATCAACACTTCGACCCGGTCAGGAAGGTCGCGAACTGTCGTCGCGTAGTCGACGCTGCCCGCGAGCGAAGCGCTCATCAGTTCACTGACGCGCCGAGTGGCGTCGTCTTCGTGAGAGTGAGCGAGGCTGGCGCGGCGTGCCCCTTCACTCGCCGCATCCCAGGTGATATTGCGCACGTGGAGGGCGAAGGCGAGTTGCAGTAGTGCGAGGAACACGGTGATGACGAGGATTTGCACGAGGACGTGCGACACCACTTGAGAGCCGCGGTCGGTGTCGCCACCACCTGAGACACGCATGGGCGACATGACAGTGGTCACGGTGTCGTCACCGACGAGATGGCAGTGGTAAACAGTTCGACCAGTCGCGGACCTGCGACCGCCCAGATCGCGGTGACGAGACCGGCGGTCATCAGGGTGACGAGCACCCAGCCGGGAACGTCGCCAGTGTCGTGTCCGAGGGCGAGACGGGTGATGTGGTCGTCGAGGTGGTGGCGGATTTCCATCGGGTTTCTCCTGATCTTTTGGTTCTGGAACGAAGGTGTGTGTCGGTCAGAATTCGAGGGCGATAAGCCCGGGGTAGAGGGCAAAAACAACGGTGACGGGGAGGATGAGGAATACCACTGGGATCAGCATCGCGATTTCTTTTCGCCCTCCGGATTCGATCAAGGCACGACGGTTGTCGTCGCGAAGGTCGCGTGCCTGATCGCGAAGCACTCGCGATAACGGAGCACCGCGTTCGACAGCAGTAATGAGGGTGTCGATGAGGCGGACGAGCTGGGGGCTTTGCGTGTCGGCTCTGGCTCGCTCAAAAGCGCGGGTCAGCGCAGTTCCGGAGTTGATCGAGTCCACGATTCGCCCGAGTTGGCGTCCCAGTTCTGGCGGGCAGGTGCGGTGGACTCGCGTCAGCGCGGCGCCAATCGATTCCCCGGCAGAAATCGACAGGCACAGCAGGTCGGCGGCATCGGCAACCTGTGCGGCGAGGCGCCTGGTCATCCGTTCGACGTGAATTGACAGCATCTTGTCGTACGCGAGGGCGCCGCAGACAAAACCGATGAGGGACACGAGCAGCCACTGGATGGCGAGGACCGCGTGGATTCGAGAAACCGCACCGAGAGCGCCGAGAGCGAGGACAAAACCGGCGAATCCGGCAATCACCTGCCGGATGCGAAACTCCTCGACACTCGTGTCGACGGCGAGGTGTCGCATTCTCGCGGTCACCGATTGGGCGCTCGACCCCATCGTTTCCCACAGTGGAGTCAGCCAGCGACTGAAAGAATGGAGCAGCGCATAACGCTGACGCGAGGAATGCTCGACGTGAGTCGGTACGTGAATCGACGGTACTACTCGGCGCAGCAGACGCTCGCGCGGCGGTTCGATCAGCGAAATGAGGAGCCACAGCCCGGCACCGAGCAGGATTCCAGCAACCAGTGAGGTCATTCGCGTACCCCGTCCGTGAATGACGCGATGCGCCGCATAATCCAATACGCGAGGGCACACACCGCGGCACCTCCAGCGAGGATGCTCATCCCGGTGACTGTGGTGTAGGCGGAAGCGGCGTCTGTCCTCGTCGAGATCAACACGAGAACGATCCATGGTGCCGCAACGGCGAGGCGTGCCGCGTTGACTGTCCATGACTGGCGAGCGAGGAGTTCACCGCGGATGCGCGCATCTTCACGCATGACGTCGGAGAGGTCACGCAGGAGGTTACCGAGTTCACTGCCACCGACCGCACGCGCCACGCGAAGCGCTTCGCACAGGCGGTTGCCGCTGTGGTCAGACACTGCGTGTTGGACTGCGGCAACCGCGTCATCGAAACGCCCCGACGAGCGGTATTCCCTGGCGTAGAGGATGAAATATTCGCGCGTCACTTCCGGCCCGCGAGTAGCGAGTTGCATCACCGCCTCGGGCAGCGCCATTCCGGAGCGGATTGCGGCGAGGAGGTCGTCGGCAACGTCTGGCCAGGCGGCATTCAAAGTGGCGGCACGTTGAGCGGTTCGTCGTCGAAGCCACGCCCACGGGAGCGGCGTGACGATCGCGGCAATGACGAGGGCAATCGGCAGCGTCCGCGTCAAAGCGAGCACCACGGTCAGCGTGGCGAGCGGAATCGTGACCGCCGCGGTAAGGAAGATCCGGCTGGGACGGCGAGCAAGATGGGCTCGCATCATCAGCAGTCGCACGCGATCGCGAAGCACAGCCACTGCGGCGTCGGTGGGAAGAGGTCGAGTCGTGACCGAGGCGTAGATGAGGAACACGCCGATGGAAAACATCAGCCCGAGAATGATGCTCATCGCCCACCTCCCACCGAATCGCGATCAACGTCGGAGGGTGCTTGGGCGAGGCGCTGAGCAAGCTCTGACGGCATTGGCATCACCGATTTCAATGCGCCGTCCTCCCATACCCACAGTGGCATTGACTCCACACGCCCGCCTTCGCAACGCCCGGTGACGTAGCGGATCTGGTCAAGATGGCGAAACCCATCGGGATCGCGGGTGATGTGGATGACGAGGTCGACACTCGCCGCCACGGTCGGAACCACGAACTCGGCACCGATATTGCCACCGGCCAGCAGTGGCAACACGCACAGCTTGTGTAAAGCTTCTTCTGCACTATTGGCGTGAAGGGTTGACATTCCGGGGATTCCCGCATTGATGGCGAGGAGCATGTCGAGGGCTTCTGCGCCGCGCACCTCGCCGACGACGATGCGTTCGGGACGCATCCGGAGACTCTCGCGTACGAGGTCACGCAGCGTCACCGCGCCGACCCCTTCGACGTTGACGTTTCGCGTCTGCATCGCCACGCAGTCGCGGTTGGTGAGATTGAGTTCAAACACCTCTTCGCAGGTGATGACGCGGCGTCGGGGTGGGATTTCGGCGGCGAGCGCCCGCACGAATGTCGTTTTCCCCGCCTGGGTGGCACCGGAAACGACAATCGTCACCCCGGCTCGCATCGCTTTCATGAGGAACCCGGCAGCGTCGGCACCGAGCATGCCTTTGCGCGCGAGGTCGACCACTGAGTCGGAATGAACGAGGTGTTTGCGAATATTGACAGACCAGTGACGTCCGGCAACCGGCGGGATGACGACGTGGAGGCGCTCACCCGTTGGCAGCATCGCGTCAACGAAAGGGATTGACAGGTCGAGGCGCCGCCCGGAGTGGTGCAGCATCCGTTCGACGAGGTCGCGCACATCCTCGGCGGTGAGGATCACCGGGGTAAGTTCGGACATGCCGTTTCGCGCGACGAATACCTTGCCCGGCTCGTTAAGGTAGATCTCTTCGACTTGGGGATCGTTGAGATACGGCTGCAGTGGCCCGTAGCCGCCAATGTCGGCCAGCAGTGCGGTGATCGTCGCGAGACGATCTTCCTCGTCCGTCACGGGATAATGCTCGAATGATCGTTCGATAAGCGATCGCAGAGCATGTTGATCGAGGATGGGGTCGATCCCCGCGTCGGCGACGCAACGGCGCACCCAGGTGTTGCGTTCCGTCAGTGTCATCGTTGGCATTGATACTCCACGGTGAGTGTGTCAACGGTGGCGCGGTGCCCGTGGTGGGCGACACGCCGCGTGATTGAGAGGACACTACCGCAAAATGCGCCGGGACGAAAGACCTACGTCCAGATTGTGGATGAGTGTCGTCGGCGCGTGGGGGTGAGGTGATCTCGCGGGTGTCTTATCGTGGGGATGTGAGTGACGAGCTTTCCCCCTATGTTCTGGCCGGCTACGCGCACCTCGTGATGCCGCAACTTGAGGTCGTCGGCTTGGCTGAGCCCTCGGAGTTTGACGGCGATGTCGCGCGCCAGGGAGTCATCGATTCGGAGGGGAAACGCTGGATTGTCACCGTTCCCCGCCAGCAGCGTGCAAGCCTCGATGCTGAAGCGGAAGCACTGCTACTTCGCTACCTCCACCGCGCTTGTCAACGCCACTACATTCCCTTCGACGTCCCCGTTCCCGCGGCACACGCGATGGTGGCACCCACCACCTACGTGTCGATCCACCGTGCGCTTCCCGGTACCTCCACCACGTGGGAGGAGCTGGCGTCGAATCGCACGGTGGCACTGTCGATTGGTCGCACTCTCGCCGCCGTCCACAATCTCCCCGCCGCCATCATTGAACGCTCCGGTTTGCCAATCTACGACGCGCCGACGTGTCGCGACCGCGTCCGGATGACGTTGCGCGAGGTGCGCGACGCGTGGGCTCTGCCCGGTAACCTCTACGAACGCTGGGAAGCGGTGATCGGCGACGAGCACCTGTGGCGTTTTTCTCCGACGGTGGTTCACGGGGATTTCGACATCGAGTGTGCACTTGTCTCCGGTGGTCTTGTCACCGCACTGTCGGGGTTCTCTGCCGCTCACCTCGGCGACCCGGCGCTCGACCTCGGTCGCGTCGTTGCCAATGCCGGTGACGCCACCGATGAGTGTGTGCGCGCGTATTCGCAGGCGCGTCGAGAAGCGCCGGATCTCCACGTGATGACACGTGCCCAGTTCTACGCAGAACTTGAGTTAGCGCGGTGGCTACTCCACGGCGTACGCACCGAGGATCGCATCATCGTCAACGACGCTCAGCAGATGCTCACGGAGTTTGCCGCAAGCGTTGGCGATGAACCGCTCGCACCGGGGATCGT
>JAEZVQ010000026.1 GCA_023420745.1 Actinomycetes bacterium | reverse complement strand
CTACCACGACGAGCGGGCGCGCGACGACTATGTCGACCACCTCGTGCGTGCCTGTGGCTCTGACTTGCGGGGCTTGAAGATCGCCGTCGACTGTGCCAACGGGGCGGCGAGTGAACTCGGACCTCAGGCTCTGCGTGAAGCGGGCGCGGACGTCATCGTCATTAACGCATCCCCAGATGGGCGCAATATCAACGAAAACTGTGGGTCGACGCATCCTGAGCAGCTTCAGTCGGCCACCGTTGCTGCCGGTGCCGACTTCGGAGTTGCTTACGACGGGGATGCTGACCGGTGCCTCGCGGTCGACGCTGAGGGGCGCCTCATTGACGGCGACAAAATTATGGGCGCACTCGCCCTCGACCTGCGTCGGCGCGGACAGCTCAACAAAGACACCCTCGTCATCACCGTGATGTCGAACCTCGGGCTGGTGCTGGCGATGAAGGAACAGGGTATCACCACCGTGCAAACCGCGGTGGGGGATCGCTACGTGCTCGAAAGTATGCGCAACAACGGCTACTCCCTCGGTGGCGAACAATCCGGTCACGTCATTGCCTCACACCACGCCACCACTGGCGACGGTGTGTTGACCTCGCTGCTGGTGGCACGGATGGTCAAGGAGACGGGGCGGAGCCTCGCTGACCTCACCGACTTCGTGCGTCGGTTGCCGCAGACTCTGATTAACGTGCCCGGTGTCGACAAGACACGTTCGGCTTCCGATGAGGGCGTGCAAGAAGCGGTGCATGCTTGCGAAGCGCGACTGGGTGAATCCGGTCGCGTGTTGTTGCGTCCGTCGGGAACCGCGCCACTGGTGCGCGTGATGATCGAGGCGGCGACACAGGAGATTGCCGATCGTGAGGCAGAAATCCTCGCCGAGGTCGTGCGTGAGCGCTTGGCGCTGAGCTAGTGCAGTGATGTCGGTGCCGACGGTGCCGGTGCTGATGGTGTCGACATCGAGTCGCGCAGGATTTCTTCCAGCGGCTCGTAGTGGGCGAGCACCGCGTCGCGATAGGCATCGACGTCGCCAGCCAGTGCCGCGTCGAGAAGAGTGCGGTGCGCGCACGCGGTGTCGACGAGCCGGTCAGCAATTTTCAATCCCAGCTGTGGCACAACCACTTGGTGTACCAGCCACAGGGAGTGGATGAGCTGCTTGACGACCATATTCGGCGTCGCAGCTAGTAGACCGAGGTGGAAGACAATGTCTTGGTCTTGAAAACTCTTCCCCTCCTGAGCCAGTGTCATCATCTGGGAGACGAGCTCCTCGAGGTGCGGTTGCGGGGTGCCGTGGAGATTAGCCACCACCTGCTCAGCACAACCGAGGTCGAGGTAGCGACGCACCTCGACGACTTGGAGCAATCCGGAAAAGCCTTCACGAGAATCAATGATCGAGCGCAAGGCGAGGGTTTGGACGAGCGGGTCGAGCGATAGTGAGCCGACAAACGTTCCCTTGCCGCGCGTCGCTGAAACAATGTGGAGTGCTTCGAGTTGGCGCAAAGCCTCGCGAACCGACGTCCGCGCGGCGCCCAGCTGCTCACATAGGCGAGTCTCCGTCGGTAGCGGGTCGCCCGGCCGCAACCCTTCATCGACAATAATGCGTTTGATCGCATCCATAATCTCTTCGGTGCGCCGATTCGATGCCGGCATGACCGCAGCTCCGGGAACGCTGAGACAGGTGGCGTCGAGGGAGGGGATCGCCGAGGGGAAGGAAGACTTAGACATAGTTCTATTCTCACCTCATCTGCTGGTTTGAGGAAAAACTGGCGCCACGTGGCGCCGCCTTTCAGCTCCCGACTGCCGGGTGCTCGAACCAGCGGGTGTCGAGGATGGTGATATAGACACCGTGGGTTTCGCGCTCCCACACCACGCCAATGCGGTCGGAGTTGATGGCTACCAGCGACTGGTAGACGTAGTGCCACGGGTTGATGCAACGCGACACCGCCCACGATTTGCCACCGTCAACACTGACGCGAACCACACCGCGACCGCGGTAGGGCAACATTTGGGAGGCGTTGGCGAAGACGATGCGGTTCGTGGGCGCGGAGAGGACGCCGACGGGATCCGTGCCATCCTCACCCACTTCGCTCAGCGTCGGCCATGCGACCGCGGCGGGAAGAGAAAAAATCTCGGGCAGCGCGTCGTCGAACCACACGTCCCCCCAGGTTTCGCCACCGTCGCGACTTTCGGCACGCGCCACATACCCCGAGGAGTTCTGGTTGCGGATGAGGGCGAGTACCGTGCCGTCCTCACGTTCGACGAGTGTGGTTTCGTGGGTGGTGGCTTCGTCGTCGGTGAATGTCATCGGGTCGATTTCAACGCCGCCAACAATCCGCCCGTCGTTGAATGAGCCGCCACGACGCCAGGTTTCACCCCCGTCGTCACTGATCAGCGCACCCGCCGAGTAGTGACCGAGGCTCTGTCCTGTGAAGTAGTAGGGCATGAGCAGGCGTCCACGGTGTGCTCCTCGTCGCAGCTGGATACCCGCGCCGGGCGTCGTCCCCATGAAATGCATCCACGGTTCCTTGACCATGTGGTTGATCGGGCGCGGAGCCGACCATGTCAGCCCATCGTCATCCGAGTGGAACTCGAGGATGAGCGACGTTGGCATGGCGAGGATTGATTCTTCGGCACAGATCCCGTCCTTGAGGTGGATATTGCCAGCGGCACGCGTGTCTTCCCAAACATTGCCGTTCTCGTCGACAGTGAAGGGCGTGTCCTCTCCGTCAAGAGTGAGAACGTGCCCGTCCTCGCCGAGAACAAAGTGCGCTTCACCTTCAGCACGACCGTCAAGCCCGGCGTCGCGCAGTCGCGACGTCGCCCAGCGCAGCAGACGCCGCCCCGAGGGGTCGACACCGAGCCCGATCTCATTATTCGGCAGCCCAATTCCCCCAGGGAAATAGTCGATAAGGACAATGATGCGCTCGCGGTCGCGATCGACGACGAGACAGGAGTCGATGACGCTCGCCCCATCAACTCCTTCGCCGGGGAATCCGACAACGGTTTGTAGCGGACCCCATGTCACGCCCCCGTCCTCGCTGCGGCGAATGACGAAACGAATATGGTTCGGAGCGTCATTGGAGATGACGACACGCTGGTCAGCGCCGGCAATCAACGTGCCCCGCGTGGTGAGAACCGTGGACGGAATCCGGTAGCTCGCCGATCCAGCGTAGCCCGCGTCCATCAGTGCGGTGGTCAGCAGTACCGGACGGTGCGACAGCATGGCGACGGTACCGTCAGACAATGACGTGCCAGCGATGCCGCCGCAGCGCACCTCGCCCATCAGGCGCACTCCCTGAGTGTCTTGACCAATGTTGAGATGGTCGGCACCGGTGTGAGCGAAGAAGAACTGACCCGGTGCGTGTACTTCGTTCCACCCGTTGATGTCGAGGTCGATAGCGCCGCGGTGGGCACGAATAGCCACCTCGTGCCAGCGACCGTCATCCCATGATCCAGCCGCGTGCACGACATGCCACTGCTCGCCGACGAGGGCGCGGTAGGTGATGCCGGTAGTGTCGATCGACACGCTGAGGCACTCCTCGCGTGTGGACTCATCTGCGGTGGTGCCGTCGACGGTAACGGGGCGCGATGCTGACAGGATCGTGCCGTACTGGCGTGGCCCGCGCACGCGGAACCGCATCCAGATCGTGCCCTCGTCCATGGTGGCGAGGCGACGGTCATCGTGGGCGGCGAGGTGCGGTCCGGCGAAGGTGATGTCGAATTTCGGGGTGGGCGCCTGAGCGCGCGCATCGAGGACGGTGGTGCCGTCGGTGCTGGTCGACGTGAGGATGGTTGGGAGGGTGAGGATGTCGGCATTGACCTCGGAGGTCACGCGAATGTCGCCCTGATCCAGCGCATGAGAGGGTTCTTTGTCCGCCGAGCATACTCGGGGGATGAGCCTCGCGGGGCTGAGATTCGAGGCACAGGCGTACACCTGGTATCCGTCGAGGAATAGGCGCGTGCCGAAGTCGCCAAATTCCCAGGCGAAGACGTGTTCACTACCGTCGCGCAGATCTACCGTGTCCTCCATATCGAGGTCAACATCGCAGGCGCTGGTGGCATCCGCGGGATCTGGCGATAATGCGACAGCGGTGAGGCATGCGGCTCCGTCAATGACGGCGAGGGTGAGGTTGGCCTCGCCTGTAGAAAAACGAGCAAGTGTCGCGTCCCGCGCGGTGGAAAAACGCACGATTACGCTTCCCCTGGTGGTGAGGGCGTGGATTGCCGTCGGGGGAGTATCGCTGGTGGTCGGCGCGGGATTGAGATCAGTCATGGACTGTGTCCTTGTCAGAGCAAGAAGTTGTGGGGAGGTAAGGAAGAAAGTTGATGCTGCGGTGTGCACTCGGATAAGTGCCCCTCAGCAGGCGTAACGGTCACCGTTGACCATGTTGTCTGACAACTCGTGAGCCGTTGTGTTGTCGGTCACCCTATCATCTCGAACGTGGGAAGCCAAGGAATGGCGGTCGGATAGGTGTCGGAGATGGCGACGAGAAAAGGGAGTTTTGTGGGGGAAACATCTCTTGCTGCACGGTGTGACGGAGACCGTTGAGATCAGCAAAAGCCGAGCGAACGATTGCAGATTGATAACGCGATGCGCGCAAGTAGCCTCGCTGCGCTAGAGTAGTTGTCAGACATCCTAGCGATGAGGGTGCACGCATTGTCGC
The DNA here is from genome assembly GCA_023420745.1 of Actinomycetes bacterium. Classification (GTDB taxonomy): domain Bacteria; phylum Actinomycetota; class Actinomycetes; order Actinomycetales; family Actinomycetaceae; genus Gleimia. The sequence goes on along the minus strand of JAEZVQ010000026.1, from coordinate 1,346 downwards.
GCGCCACCGCCGCTGGGAGGTCAATTTCGAGAATGCTCAACGAAGAGGAGACAGACGTATGCGATTCACTCGCCGTCACGCACTGAAGTTCGGTGCGCTCACCGTCGCGATGACGATGGCTCTTGCTGCGTGCTCCGGTGGTGCGAAGTCCACGGGCGATGCATCTTCCGACGCCCCGGCAAAAGACACCATTGTTGCTCAGGTTGCTTACGCCTCCAAGGACTTCAACCCGGCGACCACGTCGGGCGCTCTGCCCCTGGGCGGTAACTGGCACGTTACCGAAGGTCTGTACGACCTCGATATGACCAACTTTGAACCCTACGCTGCGCTGGCTGCGGGCGATCCTGAAGAAGTCTCGCCCACCGAATTCACGGTCAAGCTGCGCGAAGGAGCGAAGTTCTCCGACGGCACCGACGTCACCCCGGACGATGTCGTCGAGTCCTTCAAGAAGACCACCGCAGAGGGAAGCCTCTACGTCTCCATGCTGAGCTTCATCGAATCGATGGAGGCAGGCGACGGTGCGGTGACGATCAAGCTCGCTCAGCCTTTCCCCCTGCTCAAGCAACGCCTCGCCCTCGTGCGCGTCACCCCGGCTTCAGCCACCAAGGATGCAATGACGGCGATGCCGATCGGCTCGGGTCCGTGGAAGTACACGGAAATTAACGAGCAGGTTGTGAAGTTTGATAAGAACGAGCACTACAACGGTTCCCGTCCGGCGATTGCCGAGCACATGGTGTGGAACGTCAATCCCGACGACACCGCTCGCGTCACCGCGATGCAACAGGGTGACACCGACGTGATGGAAAACGTGCCCGCCAAGGCATTCCAGACGCTCGAAGGCGCCGGTAACGAAATCCAGACCGTCCAGGGCTTCAACCAGGCTTTCATGATGTTCAACACCAAGAAGGCTCCTTTCGACGACGCGCGCGTTCGTCAGGCTGTGCACTACGCCATCAATGTCAAGCAGCTGATTGACAACCAGATGGCCGGTCAAGCGGAGATGGTGACCTCCTTCCTGCCCGAATCCTTCGCGCACTACCACAAGGCATCGACCGTTTACACCTACGACGTCGACAAGGCGAAGTCGCTGATGGCTGAAGCCGGAGTTACCGAGCCGATTACCACCACGCTGTACACCACTGACCACTCCTGGATCACCGAACTCGCCCCGCAGATCAAGAACGACCTCGCGGCGATCGGCATCAACGTCGACATCCAGTCGATGAAGTCCTCTGCGCTCTACCCGGAGGTCACCGACAAGCCGGATGCAGATTACTCGATGGTGCTCGCCCCCGGTGACCCCTCGGTCTTCGGTAACGACCCCGACCTGCTGATGAACTGGTGGT
>JAEZVQ010000161.1 GCA_023420745.1 Actinomycetes bacterium | reverse complement strand
GTCGATTCGCACTGAGACCACGAGTGGAGTGACCTCAAACCGTCCACGCCACTCGGTTCGCGCGCTCATCGTGCGATATCGCCCGGCTCACCGAGAGCCGGGCGATATCGTGTGTTGTCCTGACGGTTCTGTGTTGTCTTGACAGTTCTGTGTTGTCTCGACAGTTCTACGCGGTTTCGCCACCGCGCTGGGCGTAGCGCTCGTATTCCTCGTCGATGATCGACTCGTCGAGCTTGTGGAACACGGGTGTCGGTTTCGCCACCGGCGTGCCCACCACCACGTCGTGACGACGCCACTGTGGTGTGGCGGAGTAGTCACCGGTAATGATCGGGTAGCGCCGCGGGGAGCCGTCCTCGTTGACCTCATCAAGGTCGTCGACTTCGACAATAGTCGGCATCGGTGCCACGCACCCGCTACCACCGATCACCCGATCCACCGCGTTAGCTGAATGTGGCAGGAACGGTGCCATCATGTGGTTGAGATCGTTGACGACCTGCATCAACGTCCACAGGATCGTCCGCAGTCGCGGCTGGTCTTCCTCGACCTTCAACTTGAACGGCTCGGTATCGGCGACATATCTGTTCGCGTCACCAACAAGGCGCATAATCGCCGTGATTGCAGCCTTTTGCCGGTGTGTTCGAATCAGATGACCAACCTCATCGAAACCGGCTTGTACCGAGTCGAGAAGCTGACAATCAATGCTGGTGAGCTCGCTCGGCTCGGGAATTTCACCGAACCGCTTCGCCACCATGGACGCGGCACGGTTGACGAGGTTACCCCACCCGGCAACGAGCTCCGAGTTGGTGCGTCGAACAAACTCCGCCCACGTGAAGTCAGCATCCGAGGTTTCCGGCCCTGCGGCGCTAATGAAGTAACGCAGGGCATCCGCCTGGTAGCGCTCGAGCATATCGCGCACATAAATGACGATTCCGCGCGACGATGCGAACTTTTTCCCTTCCATTGTCAGGAATTCGGAGGACACGACCTCGGTGGGCAGGTTGAGTGTGCCGAATGTGCCCGCTTCGCCGCCGCGTTCCCCAGCACCGTTGTAGCCGAGCAGTTCCGCCGGCCAGATCTGGGAGTGGAACACGATGTTATCTTTGCCCATGAAGTAGTACGACAGAGCCTCAGGGTCGTTCCACCACTGGCGCCACGCCTCGGGGTTACCGGAGCGTCTCGCCCATTCAATCGACGCCGACAGGTAGCCGACGACCGCGTCGAACCACACGTAGAGGCGCTTACCCGGCTGGTCTTCCCAGCCCGGTACAGGAATTCCCCAGTCGATGTCGCGGGTCATGGCACGCGGGCGCACATCTTCGAGGAAGTTTTGCGAAAACTTGATGACATTCGGGCGCCATGTCCCTGACTTTTCGCGGTCATCAAGCCAGTCGGACAGTGCACCAGCGAGGGCGGGGAGGTCGAGGAAATAGTGGTCGGTTTCGACAAATGTCGGGGTTTCGCCGTTGATCCTCGACACCGGGTCGATGAGGTCGGTGGGGTCAAGCTGGTTCCCGCACGCGTCGCACTGGTCGCCACGCGCTCCCGCGGTGTGGCAGATCGGGCAGGTGCCCTCAATGTAGCGGTCAGGGAGGGTGCGACCGGTGGAAGGCGAGATGGCGCCGCGAGTGGTCTTGACCATCATGTAGCCGTTGTCGCGCACAACCTCGAACATCGCACGCACCACCCGGTAGTGGTTGCCGGTGGTTGTACGGGTAAAGAGGTCGTAGGACAGTCCGAGTGCCACAAGGTCTTCGACTATGAGCCGGTTATTGCGGTCGGCGAGTTCACGAGCCGTCATCCCCTGCTGGTCGGCGGCCACGAGGATCGGGGTGCCGTGCTCGTCAGTGCCCGATACCATCAGCACGTCCTCACCCGCCATTCGCATGTAGCGAGAGAAAACGTCGGAGGGGACGCCGAAACCGGCAACGTGACCGATGTGGCGCGGACCGTTCGCATACGGCCATGCGACTGCTGAGAGAATGCGACTCATGCCCTCCAGCCTAGTCGCACAGGTGCCAAGCGACCGAATCTCGCCGGTGCGGTTGCGGTCTCAGTCGTTCGACGTAGCGCTGCTGTCGGCGAGTGCCTGCCGATAGAGGTCGTTGGCTTTCCTCCCGGTCAGCGCCGCCACGTGTTTTGCCGCGTCTTTCAACCGCACGCCATCCGCGGCGATGGCACGCACCGCGTCGACGTGTCGCGGATCCATAGTGTCCCCCTGACGTGCCCCTTCGACAACCAGGCTGATTTCTCCGAGGACACCATTGGCACTCACCTGCTGAAGTTCAGCGAGGCTGGCACGCACGACGCTCTCGTAGGTTTTCGTCAGCTCTCGGCACAGCGCAGCACGACGATTGTCGCCGAAAACACGCCGCATTTCGACCAACGTGTCGCCGATGCGTTGAGCGGATTCAAAGAACACCATGGTTCGCGCCTCGGTGGCAAGCGCCTCCAACCTGGCTCGACGTTCCCCGGGTTTTCGCGGCACAAACCCTTCGAAACTGAAGCGGTCGGTGGCGAGCCCCGACAATGCGAGTGCCGTGAGTACCGCGGACGGGCCGGGAATGACAGTGACGGGGATTGCGCGCTGCGCGGCAGTTGCAACCAGCCGGTAGCCGGGGTCAGACACGGTCGGCATCCCAGCATCGGATACGACAAGCACCCGCTCTCCACTCTCGGCCGCGTCGAGGAGCGTGGCCACACGATCGGCTTCGTTGTGCTCGTGGAATGACAGCAGTCGGCCGTGGATTGTCACGTCGAGGCGCGAGCAGAGGGCGAGGACGCGGCGAGTGTCTTCGGCAGCGATGAGGTCGGCGTGGGTGAGTGCTTCAATCAGGCGCGGTGAGGCGTCGAGATGGTTGCCAATCGGGGTGGCGCCGAGCAGGATTGTTCGCGCCGGGGGGAGGTTGTCGATCACAGCACCAGCATCTCACACGCCGGTCACTGCTACGCTGTGTCGCAGTAATTCGACGAACTCCACCACTTCAGGATGACGATGACTTCACCGTCTGATTTCCCCAGCCGTCGCGAACTGTGCGCAGCCACCCGCCCGGCTCGCACGAAATCCTATCGAGCGCGCCACGCGCTCCCCGTCGGCGCTGTCCTCCCCGCCGAGAACGCCCTCCCAACTGGCGTTATGCCTGCGGGAAACGCTGCTGTTTCGACGTCAGCGCCACTCGCTGACGAGCTACCGCGAGCGCGAGAAGCAAAGCCACGCGACACTCGACCGCAATCCCTCGGTGCCCGCGCATGGGATGCGTTCCACCGCAGAGCTCACGCACTCGACCCCTACGGCTGGGCGATCACTGTATTCACAGCAATCGTGGCAGCATTTCTTCGCCTCCCCGGTTTGTCGCACGTGGCGCATATTGCCTTCGACGAAACTTATTACGTCAAGGACGCTTACACGCTGATGCACCTCGGTTACGAAGCGGAATGGAAGCTGCCCGATGATGCCATGGTGTCAGTTGATCGTTCGGACACTGAGGCGGTGCGCGACACGATTAACACGATGTTCGCCAGCGGTGATTATTCGGCGATGACGACAACCCCGGAGTATGTTGTCCACCCTCAAACGGGAAAATGGCTGATTAGCCTCGGGATGAGGCTGCTTGACGGCCCTGCGGGGTGGCGCATCGCCACGGCACTGTTCGGGATTGTTCTAGTCATCCTCACCGCGCGACTGGCATGGCACCTATGGCGCGACCACGTGGCGACCGCTTGCGCCGGGCTATTTATTGCGCTCGACGGTGTTGCCATTGTCATGTCACGTTTTGGGCTCCTCGACGGTTTCCTCGCGGTTTTCGCGCTCGCCGCCATGTTGTGTGTGGTCATTGACCGCGAACGTTCACGTCCGATCCTCCTGTGTCGCTTACGCAATTACGATTGGCCTGAGAATGTGTCGATACGCGGTGCTATCAGTAGCCGCGACGGCATACGGAGGTGGCGACGTTCTTTCGGCCCTCACGCAGGGAACCGCCCGTGGCTCATCGCTGCAGGCATACTGTGTGGTCTTGCGACATCGGTCAAGTGGTCGGGACTATACGTTCTTGCAGCCCTCGGGCTTTTCGTCGCCATTGATGAAATGTGCGCACGCCGAGCGTTCACTCGTCGTTGGGTGGTTGCCGGGGCGTTGATTGAAGGCATTCCTGCCTTTTTTGCCATGGTGCCAACGGCAGCGTTGGCGTACCTGCTGTCGTGGTGGTCGTGGTTCGCTCACCGCAACTCATGGGGGCGAAGCACGGATTCTTCACTGTTGGGAATGTTCGCTGACCTGATGTCCTACCATGCCCAGGCGTATGAGTTTCACCGCGGTTTATCGTCACCCCACTCGTATATGTCATCCGCTCTCGACTGGATGATTCAACGTCGCCCAACGTCGTTCGTCTACGACAAGCTCGGCACCGAGTGCGGGGGGTCGGAGTGTGTGCGTGCGGTTCTCGCTGTCGGCAACCCAGTGGTGTGGTGGGTAGCGACGCTCAGCCTCGTGGTGATGGTGGTCAGCGTCATTGTGGCTATTCGCGCCCGGCGCCGCACGGTCACGCTCTACCCGCTCGTTGTCATCGGTGTTGGTCTGGCTGGAACGCATCTGCCGTGGTTCCTTTACCTCAACCGCACGACATTCAATTTCTACACGGTGATTATGGTGCCCTACGTCGCACTCGCTGCGGCGTGGCTGGTCACCTCGTGTGCGCATTGGTCGTTCGGCCGTGAGGATGGTCATCCGTGGCCGGTTGATGGCGTGGTGTCGGGGTGGTGTCGCCGGCGTGTCGTTGTCGCGCGAGCAACCGCGGTAGTGGTGCCGATTCTTGTCCTCGCGGTGGGGGTGTTTTTCCTCCCGCTATGGGATGGCTCAATCATTTCCTACTCGTATTGGCACCTGCATATGTGGTTCCCGTCCTGGATCTGACAACGGGTGTGGCTTCCCTGCCCAACAGTTCAGGATCGCGCGTCGATTGACTGACATCCGGTGATTTCATAGAGCCTCGACGTTCCCTGCTTGTCGAGCACGGCGTGGGTGATGATCTTGCCGCAGGTCGGCGCATATTTGGCGAGCCTCATGGTGTTCATCGAGTGACCATGCGACACCAGTAATAGCACCATGGTCGGGGTTATTCCCCGACCATGGTGCTATTTTCGCAGGAGCGTTATCGACTGGCTCGGCGACGCCACCCGAGGAGCATCCCTCCCCCGA
>JAEZVQ010000092.1 GCA_023420745.1 Actinomycetes bacterium | reverse complement strand
GAGCAGCTGCGCCGCTGGATGGAAACCGATGTCCTGCCCGGCGCCCGTGTCGATGACGCGGTGGGTGGCGACGTGTACGCGCTGTGCTCGCGCGGGTTCCTCGGAACCACCATTGATACCGACGCTGCCTACCAGTGGGCACTGATGCGCCTAGCCGACATTGACCGCGAGCAGCGTGCCATCGCCCGCGAACTCTACGGCGAGGGGGTGTCGGTACGCGAGGCGCTCGAACGGTTGAATGGCGATGAGCGCTACCGTGTCCACGGCACTGCGGCTTTGCAACGGTGGATGCAAGACACCGCGGACGAGGCGATGCACGTCCTCTCAGGCACGCATTTCACCGTCCCCGACGCGATGCGCCGCATTGAATGCTGTATCGCCCAGTCTGGCGATGGCTCCATCTACTACACCGGGCCGAGTGACGATTTTTCGCGTCCAGGACGTATGTGGTGGGCCGTCCCACCCGGCCAGGAGGTATTCCACACCTGGCAGGAAAAAACAACTGTCTACCACGAGGGAATGCCCGGTCACCATATGCAAATCGGGGTAGCGACAGCGAATCGCGACACCCTCAACGACTGGCGGCGCACCTGCTGGTACTCCGGTCATGGCGAAGGCTGGGCGCTCTATGCCGAGGAACTGATGGATCACCTCGGATTCCTCGCCGATCCAGCCGAGCGTATGGGGATGCTCGACGCGCAACGGCTGCGTGCCGCGCGCGTGATCGTTGACATCGGTCTGCACACTCGGCGCCCGCGCCTCACCGCCCTCGAGCGGCGTGAAGTCGGTATCGACGACGACACCTGGGCGGATGCGCTCGCCTCATCGCCGTTTGCCGGTGTGCCGTCGGTGTCGGGAGAGGTGTGGACGCGCGAGGACGTGTGGGCGTTCATGTCGTCGAATGTCGCGATGCTCCCCTCGTTCCTCGCTTTCGAGGTCAACCGCTATCTCGGGTGGGCGGGGCAAGCATCGTCCTACGCGCTCGGTCAGCATGAGTGGCAGCGCTGCCGCGATCTCTACCTCGCCGCACACCCGGACGCGTCGCTGCGCGATTTCCACGACCAGGCGCTGACGCACGGTGGGCTTCCCCTCGCCACGCTGCCGATAGCGCTGGGAGTGGAACCGGATCTGACCGGGGTCGGTGCGAGCATGAATGCGGGGACGCGATGAGTGCCCGCGCTCTCGTCGTCCTTGCGTCGCAGTCGCCGGCACGCGCGTGGACGCTTCGCAACGCGGGCGTCGAGCCGTTCATCCAGGTCTCCGACGTCGATGAGGATGCGGTGCTGGCGAGTTTTGCCTCTCCCGCGTCGGCCGATGAGGCTGAGCGCAAAGTGTGCGCGCTGGCTCGGGCAAAAGCTCGTGCGGTTGCCTCATCCCTCGACAGTGCGGCGCTGCGCGAATTTGCCTCTCGCCATGATGTCGACACGGACGCGAGCGTCGTGGTGATTGGCTGTGATTCGATGCTCGAGGTCGGTGGTGATCTCCTCGGCAAACCGCACGATCCTCAGGTGGCGAAGCGACGGATCCGCGACCTGTCCGGTGCGACGGTGACACTCCACACCGGGCACCACCTCATCGTGCTCTCTGACGGGGTGAATACTGAACCCTCCGCCAACGTGAAGGAGGTCAGCGGCAGTGAAGCCACCCTCGTGCATTTCACCGAGATGAGCGAGGCGGAGATCAATGCCTACGTCGCCACGGGTGAACCGCTCAACGTCGCCGGCGCGTTCACTATTGACGGGCTGGGCGGTGCCTTCATCCGCGGTGTCACCGGCGATCCTCATTCAGTGGTGGGCTTATCTCTGCCACTGGCCCGTCGCCTCGCCAGCGATCTCGGCGTGTTCTGGCCGGACACGTGGAACCGGCGCCGCGGTGCCGAACTCCCGCCATCGGAGCTCGGCACCGCTCAACGTTAGGCGCTGACGGTACGCTGGCGCAGCGGAACGTAGTCGCGCTCGACCTCGCCGGTGTAAATCTGGCGCGGGCGACCGATTCGCCCTTCGGGATCGCGAGCCATTTCGCGGTACTGCGCGATCCAGCCGGGAAGCCGACCGAGTGCGAACAGCGGGGTGAACATCGTCGTCGGGAATCCCATCGCCGAGTAGATCAGCCCGGTGTAGAAATCGACGTTGGGGTAGAGCTTGCGCTCGATAAAGTAGTCGTCGCTCAGGGCAATCTCTTCGAGCTCCATGGCGATGTCGAGGAGCTCGTCTTTCTTCCCCAGGCGTTCGAGCACGTCGTGCGCGGTTTCCTTGACGATTGCCGCACGCGGGTCGTAGTTCTTGTACACGCGATGACCGAACCCCATCAGCCGCACCGAGGAGTTCTTGTCTTTCGCTTTCGCGACGTAATCCTTGACCGTCATATCGGAGTCGCGAATATCGTGGAGCATTCGGAGCACCGCCTCATTGGCGCCACCGTGAAGCGGCCCGGACAGCGCGCCCACACCGGCGGCGACGGAGGCGTACATATTCGCCTGGGATGAGCCCACCATTCGCACCGTTGAGGTCGAGCAGTTCTGCTCGTGATCAGCGTGGAGGATAAGGAGCATGTCGAGGGCACGCACAAATGCCGGATCAATGTCGTAGGCCTGGTAGGGCAGCCCGAAAGTCATCCGGATGAAATCTTCGGTGTAGGACCGCTGCGCGTCAGGGTAGAGCAGCGGCAACCCCGCCGCACGCTTAGCAATGTAAGCAATCATCGTGGGCAGCTTGGCCAGCAGCAGCACGGAGGCGAGATCCATCGCGCGATCGTCCTTGGGATCGAGCGTCTCCTGATAGTAGGTCGCCAGCCCAGCAACGCCGGCTTGGAGGATAGCCATCGGGTGCCCATTGTGCGGGAACGCGGTGAAGAACGCCTTGAAATCTTCGTGGAGGAGGCGGTGGCGTTTGACACGTCGCAGGAATGCTTCGAGGACGCTCGCTTGGGGAAGCTCACCGTAGATCAGCAGGTAGGCCACTTCGAGGAAGCTCGAGTGCTTGGCCAGCTGTTCGATCGGGTAACCGCGGTAGCGCAGAATCCCGGCACCGCCGTCGATATAGGTGATGGCTGAGGCGCACGACGCGGTGTTGGTGAAACCGGGATCGTAAGTCACGGTGCCGGTGCTGGCGAGGAGTTTGCTGACGGCGAGACCGTCATTGCCCTGCGTTGCTGTGACGCGTTCGAGGATGACCTCGTCACCTCCGATGCGTAGCGCGGCGTCGCCGCGCGAATCTGCGGAGGTCGCCGATGTCGCGTCCGTCGTGCCGGCGGCGTTCTCGGTTGCGACTGCCTGGGCGGTGAGCTCTTCAGTGGCGGCGTCGGTGCCGGGAGCTGAAGCAGCGTTATTCTTCTTCACCATCACATTCCCCTTCCATCACGTCCATCTCAGCCGCCTGACGAATTGGTGTCGTCTGGCGGCGGCGCAGCATCGGTGCTGCGCTCGTTAGCACTCAGATTATCTCGCCATCGAGATTTTTGCTCGACGAACGGAAAGGAAATTTGTCAAGTACCACACGTGCCCTTAGCCGGCGCGTCTCGCACTCAGTCCTGATTCTGCGGCGGCAGATTCGCAATCATGTCGTCGTCAAAATCCTGGGCTCCCACGCGCTGAGCGCCGCCGGGAGAGCCAAGTTGAGCGAAGAAATCGGTATTGGCGCGGTAGTAATCCGCCCATTCTTCCGGCAGGTCGTCTTCGTAGAAAATCGCTTCGGTGGGGCACACCGGCTCGCAGGCACCGCAGTCCACGCACTCTTCGGGGTGGATGTAAAGGCTGCGTTTCCCCTCGTAAATGCAGTCGACGGGGCATTCGTCGACACAGGCACGATCCTTGACGTCAACACAGGGTTGGGCAATGACGTAGGTCATCGCGATCCTTCCTCTTCTTCAACTTGTTTCTCTCTTCGTATTATCTCACCTATGGACTATCGCGATACCCATGAGGTCGACCACTCTGGTGCGCCTCAGCCGCCCGCATTGCCGTGGACGCAGTGGCGCGTGGGCGAACGTGTCGTCGTGCGCTACCGCTTACGCGACGGCCTCCACGACGCTCTGGGCTACCTCATCGAGGTGGCGCGCGACCACGTCGTGGTCGACACGAGACGCGGTCTCATCCGAGTCGAGGCCTCGACAATGGTGACCGGCAAGCGAGTGCCGCCACCACCGATGCCGATCCCGCCGCGCAGCACAACCACTGGGTAGCGAGTCTCGACACTCCCCTACTGACGTGCCTCGCGACGCTGCCGAGCAGCAATTTTGAACCGCTCCTGCGCAGACAGTACGTTTTTGCGCACGCGGATTGCCTCCGGCGTCACCTCCACGCACTCGTCTTCAGCGGCGAATTCCAACGACTCTTCCAAGGTGAGGCGCCGTGGAGGAATCAGCCCTTCAAAGGCGTCAGCCGTTGCCGAACGCATATTCGTCTGCTTCTTTTCGCGTGTGAGGTTGACGTCCATATCCTCGTTGCGTGGATTCTCTCCAACGACTTGCCCCTCGTAAATCTCCGACCCGGCTTCGACGATAAACGACCCGCGTTCCTGGAGGTTAATCATCGCGTAGGGCGTCGCATTCCCGGCACGATCCGCCACCAGCGACCCGGTTGTCCGCGTTTCGATGACACCGTGCCACGGTTCGTAGCCGCCGGCAATCGATGAGGCAATGCCCGTGCCGCGCGTCTCGGTGAGGAATCGCGTGTGGAAACCGATCAGACCGCGTGCCGGGACAGTGAAGTGGAGGCGAATCCACCCTGTCCCATGGTTGGTCATCGACTCCATTCGTCCTTTTCGTGCCGCCATCAGCTGCGTCACCTGCCCGAGATATTCCTCGGGTACGTCAATGGTCATCGATTCCATTGGCTCGCATACGACACCGTCGATCACGCGCGTCACTACCTGCGGTTTCCCAACCGTCAATTCGAATCCCTCGCGGCGCATCTGCTCGACGAGGATGGCGAGCGCCAACTCGCCGCGCCCTTGCACGTCCCATGCATCGGGGCGCGAGGTGGGCAGGACGCGAAGTGACACGTTGCCAATCAACTCGCGGTCGAGGCGATCTTTCACCTGGCGTGCCGTGACCTTGGCGCCGCGCACGCGTCCGGCAAGCGGCGAGGTATTCGTGCCAATCGTCATAGAAATCGCCGGTTCGTCCACTGTAATCAGCGGTAGCGGGTGGGGATCGTCCGGATCAATCAGACTTTCGCCGATGGTAATCTCCGCGATCCCCGACACCGCCACGATGTCACCGGCGTGCGCAACCTCCGCGGGCACACGTTCCAAGCCCTCAGTGCGCAGCAGCTCACCGATGCGTGCGCTCTGGATCGTGCCATCCGCACGCGCCCATCCGACCGTCTGCCCCTTGCGGATCTCACCGTTGTGGATCCGCAGCAGTGCAATACGACCGAGGAACGGCGAGGCGTCGAGATTAGTCACGTGTGCTTGGAGCGGTGCGCCCGGCGTGTGTGTAGGGCCGGGGATGCGTTCGAGCAGTGTGGAAAAGAGCGGTTGGAGGTTGCCGTCGAGTTCGTCTCCCGGCTGCGGTGCGGTGAGTGAGGAGTACCCAAGTTTTGCTGACGAGTAGATCACCGGCACGTCGAGAAGCTGGTCGAGATCAATGTCGAGCCCCTCACTGACCAGATCCTCAGCGAGGGAAAGCAGTAGATCCATCGTCTCGTCGACGACTTCGCCAATTCGCTGATCCGGGCGGTCAATTTTGTTGACAACCACCACCACGGGAAGTTGTGACTGCAATGCCTTGCGCAGGACAAAGCGCGTCTGCGGCAGGGGACCTTCCGCAGCGTCAACGAGGAGGAGAACCCCGTCAACCATCGACAGTGCGCGCTCAACCTCGCCACCAAAATCTGCGTGCCCCGGCGTGTCGATAACGTTGATGGTAATCCCCTCGGGGTGTCCCATCTGCTGTGCCGCAGGACCGCGGTAGCGCACCGCGGTGTTCTTAGCGAGGATCGTGATCCCCTTTTCGCGTTCCAAATCGCCAGAGTCCATGATGCGTTCCCCGCGCTTCTCGACGGTGTCATGCTCGTCGAATGCGCCGGATTGCCACAGCATCGCATCGACCAGGGTAGTCTTCCCATGGTCGACGTGAGCGACAATAGCGACGTTACGGATATCGTCTCGAACAGTGGTGTTGCGCGGTTCAGTCACGTGGAATAACTGTAGTCGCACCGCCCGGCACACACCGCACGACGACCGGTGCGAGATTCGACACGCGCACATGCGACGACAGCTAAGCTGAGCTTCGTGACACAACACCCACGGTTTTTCATCTTCTCCCCCGTCGCGCGCATCTCAACTCTCGTCTTTGCTGCACTCGCAATCGCTTCGTCAGTGTGGTTAGTCCTGATTGAACCGTGGTACGCAGCCGCTCGTGCGATCCCTGTGGCGTGGGTGTTGTGGATCATTCTCTGGTTGCTGTGGTGGATGCCCCTGCTCACCATTGACCGCGACACCGTCACGGTGCGCAATGCGTGGCGCACGCACGTCATCAACTGGAATTCGATCCTCGACGCTGATGCCGACTTCGGTCTCGTGCTGCGCGTCAAGGATGGCGCCGCGACCCGGCGGATCCGCTGTGCAGCGGTGCAGCCGCGCTCGGGGTTGCGTCGTCGGGGAGCCCCGGAGCCGCTACCGTTCATCGACTATTCTGCTGATTCGCTGTCCCTCCACCTCGATGCCAACCAAGGAGCCGAGCTTTTTCGCACACTGATGGAGCGCCGCGCTCACTGTGCCGCACGTGTCCGGCTTGAGGTCAACGACACACCACCGGCCATCACCTCATCCCTGAATGTCGCCCCCGTCATTGCGTGCCTCGTCGTTGTCGGAGCGTGGGTTGGCGCGTTAATCGCGTACTAGGCGTCGCTAACACCCAGCCCTACCGCCCAACAGTATGCGGCGCACAACGAAACGCCGCCACCGTCATCCCCGAAGAGGGGATTGAGGTGGCGGCGTTGTTCGTTTCTGGTAATCCGTGCGAGCGAGGCTTACCTCCTCACACCGTCACGTCTCACTTGGTGTAGCCGATATCCTCGACACGACCGGAGGAGAGACCAAACGCACCGTAGTTCGCCAGGTTCTTCGGAACCGCGGTGAACTCCATACGACGGTACAGCGGGATCGTCATGACGTTATCCCAGATCAGCTTGTCGACCTGGTTGGTCAATTCGATGCGCTTGGCGTGATCCATCTCAACCTGAATCTGGTCACGGAGCTTATCGATCTCCGGGTCGCAGGTGTTGGAGTAGTTCGATCCACCATCGCAGGCGTAGATCTGACCAACGTTCGCCATCGGGAAGATGGTGGACTGCCAGGTGAAGGAGGTGACACCAAATTCACCGTCGATCAGGAATGCTGGGAAGTCGTCCGACGACTTGTTGACCATTTCGACGTTGACACCGATCTTCTCCATGTCAGCCTGGAAAAGCTTGCCTTCATTTTCCGAGGTCGGCACACCGAGGAGCAGCTGGTACTGAATCTTGAGTTCCTGACCGTCCTTCGTGCGGAACTTCGCGCCATCTTCGAGCTTCCAGCCAAGGGCGTCGAGATCCTTTGCCGCCTGCTCGGGGTTGTACGCGTAGTCGGCAGAGTTGTCCTTGTAGCCGTCCTGACCGGGCATGAAGAAGTGGTTACCCATCATCAGTTCTTCGGGCTTGACCGGCAGACCTGCAAGATCGGACTGTGCAATCGCCTCGCGGTTGATGCCCTTGGTAATCGCCTGACGCAGAGCCTTGTCTTGGAGCAGACCAGAGTTACCGTTCACCGTGAAGTGACGCCACTGTCTACCGCCCGCAGCGCGAATCTCACCGTCGGGACGAGTCAGCGCCTTGTTGTAAGCATCGGCGTTGATAATGTTGTCAAAGACGTCGATTTCGTTATTTGCGTAGGCGTTAGGCGTTGCCGCAGCATCGAGCTCGCGGAAGGAGACTCGGTCAAGAAGCGGCTTGTCGCCCCACCAGTTTTCGTTCGGAACGAGAGCGACGGTACGCTGCGAAACATCGAGATCCGCAATCTTGAACGGACCCGTCATCCACTCGACCACCGGCTTACCTTCGCGACCCTTGTTGAAGGTCTCAGCATCCTTGACAGCATCGGCACGCTGAACAGTCGAAAGTACCTGCTCAATATCGGGGTAAGAAGACTTGAAGGTCACGACAACCTCAAACTCATCCTTACCCTGCTCGATATTGGCGATCTGGTTCCAGCCGTCATCAGAAGCAATGAGGAACGCCGAGTCTTCACCGTTATTCGCCTTCCAGCTGGCGATGTAGTCGGCAGCGGTAATCGGGGTGCCATCGTTCCACTTTGCCTCCGAGTTGAGGGTCAGGGTGACGACCTGCGGCGGCCCGGGCTCGACCTTCACATCAGTGAGGTAGTTCGGGTTCGGGGTGAGTTCACCGTTTTCATTCGACTCGAAGTTCGCCGGCATCGTGAAGCCCTCGATAGCGTTCAAGTCAGCGCTGTTACCCGCCGCAGAAGCCAAGTTCCAGTTGGTCGGGAGCTGAGTAATGCCGAAACGCAGCTCACCACCCTGGGAAAGCTGGTCGCGGGGAACAGGGTTGATAGCACTCAAAGCAGGGGCATTAACATCGCCAGAGCCGTTCGCGTCACCGTTGCCTGAGCTGGAGCAACCAGCGAGGGCGAGAGCAGCGACTGAAACGGCAACCGCGGCAGCACGGACAGAACGTCGCACTGTATTACCTCCTCAGGTATCGGGTTGTCCTTTCGGAATGAGCGACAGTAGTGACGCCATCCAGTCCTCGAAAATGAGGAGAAGATAATGTCACCCCGTCATGTGGTTCACATTAGCGGGAGCGATTGACACTCTGCGTGCGATATCCACATTTCAGACAGCATCTTGATCAAATCGTGAAGAAACTACCAGCAATTTGTTTGTTTCGTCACAAAGTTTCAGAACACTTTAACGATTTCTGAATAGTGGCACGCCGCCATCGTGTCGAGTTCACCCTCAGTGGTGAGCTGAGGATTCAACTCATCGCATCGGCGTTGCTGTTCCTCGGAAAGTGTGAGGAACTTCGGACAGCGTGAACGGAAACGGCATCCCTGAGGCGGATTCGCCGGGGAGGGAAGGTCGCCTCGTAGCAAAATACGGTCGCGCGAACGTTCCTTATCAGGATCCGGAATTGGAATAGCAGAAAGTAGCGCCTGAGTGTAGGGGTGGCGGGGGCGGTCGAAGACCTCTTCGACGTCCCCAATCTCGACAATCTGCCCGAGGTACATCACCGCGACGCGATC